>NZ_CAXQBR010000074.1 GCF_964222135.1 Euzebya sp. | reverse complement strand
CGCCCCCCCGCGCCGCCCGGGGGCGTCGGGGCTCGGCGGGATCCCCACCCCAGCCCGCCACGAGGGCGACGCCCTCGAGGTCGCCGTGTGGGTCGCGATCACCCATCGCCCGCTGCCGCCTCCATGGCCGCCCACGGTACCGCCCGGGGGCGCGCGACCCCGGGCAGGCGGTCCGCTCACCCGCCGAGGGCGTGCTCCAGGTCCGCCAGCCGCGCCGCCACCTCGTCGGGGACGGCCAGCAGGGGCGTGTGGGCCGCCCAGCAGGCGCGTGACTCCGCGTCGGCGGCCGCGCGGTCCTCCCCGTACGGCGCGGGTGACCACATCGCCCGCAGCTCGTCGTAGGCGGTCCCGGCGGCGGCCAGGGCCACCTCGCGCAGCGCAGCGGTCCGCTGGGCGATCAGCTGGGCCCACGCGAGCCGGTTCTCGCGGGTGCCGGGGCAGGCCGGCGGGGAGGGGGGGAGCTGCTCGGCCAAGGGGACGAGCGCGGCCGCTCGCGCGGCCAGGGCGTCCATCCGCGCGGCGAACTCGCTGCGGGAGCCCCGGACCGTCCAACCGTCCACCACCGCGTCGCTCTCGACGTCGAACGCCGCGACCGGCTCGAGCGCGTCGAGCTCGGTCCCGACGGCTGCGGTCACGGCCGCCGCCTCGTCCAGCAGGGCCCGGGCGGCGGCGTCCACCTGCGGCAGCGCGGCGGCGTCGATCCCGTCCACGGCGGCGGTCAGGGCGGCCGCCAGCGGCTCCACCTGCCGGGCGAGCGCGCGGACGTCCGTGATCTGGACCTGCTGGGCCCGGCCGCGCGGCACCTCGTGGCGCAGGAAGTCGACGCGGCGCGCCAGGTCGAGCGTCGTCTCGGCCAGGTCGACGGCGGGCCCGCCCACGGACTCGCGGGCGGCGCCCCGCACCGGGGCGACGCCGGGGGTGGCGACCGGGGCGGCCGTGGCAGCGGGTGAGGCGACCGGTGGCCGGCCGGCACGGGGCTCGTCGGGGAGGGGTGGGACGCACGCCGTGAGGACCAGGACGAGCCCCAGGGCGGTGACGACGTGGCGGCTACTCCGGGCGGCGGACGACGAGGATCGCGCAGTCGTCGTCGGGGGGGCCACCCGCCCAAGCATGCACGCTGTGCCACAGGCCCGCGGCCAGGGTCTTCGCGCTCCAGGTCGGCACGGCGGTCAGGCGCTCGGCGCGGGCGCGGAGGCGATCGATCCCGTACCGCTCGCCGGTCGCGTCGGTCGCGTCGGTCACCCCGTCGGTGAAGAGGACCAGGGCCTGCCCGCGATCGAGCGCGAAGACCACCGGCGGGGCGGCGGAGTTGACCGCGTCGACGCCGAGGGGTGGGGCCGGGGAGGACTCCACGACGGTCACGTCCCCGCCGGCCACCAGCAGGGGGGAGGGGTGGCCGGCCAGGAGCAGCTGGCTCTCCCAGGTGGTCGTGTCCACCGCGAGCAGGGCCAGGGTGACGAAGCGGTCGACGTCGAGCTCGCGGGCGACGACGCCGTTCAGCAGGTGGCTGATGACCGTCGGGTGGGCGCCGCGCCCGCCGATGGCCCGGAGCGACCACACGACCATGCTGGCTGCGCTCGCGGCGTTGATCCCCTTCCCGGACACGTCGCCGAGGGCGACGATCGCCTGGTCCTCCCCCGCGGTGAACCAGTCGTAGAAGTCCCCGCCGAAGGAGCCCGGGGCGCTCGTGTTCGGGTGGTGCTCGACGGCCAGCTCCACGCCCTCGGGTCGGGTGCTCGGGCGGAGCGCGCGGGTGTAGCCGCTCAGCAGCGTGCGCCGCTCGGCGGCCATCTCCACCTCGCGCATCGCCGGGCCGGAGGCGGTGACCAGCGACGCGAGGACGCCCTGGGAGAGCTCGTCGAGGGGCTGGTGGTGCAGGATGCCGAGGGCACGCGGCGGATCGGTGGACAGGGCCATGAGCGTGACGAGCGGGCCGTCGGGCTCGATGCGGGCGGGGCTCTCCACCAGCGACCGGACCGCCGGCCCTGTCCGCGGGTCGAGCAGGCGGCGGACCCGACCCTCGATGCTGCGGCCGGACAGCCGCGCGCCCTCCTCGACGCCGGCCACGACCACCGGTGAGGGGTCCTGGACGTCCGCGGCGGCCCACACCCGGGCACCGGCGATGCCGTCGAGGCGGACGAGCCCCGAGGTGATGGCCTCGAGCAGCTGGGTCGGGCTGACGGCGGCGCCGAGGTTGCCGGCCAGCTCGGTCACGCCGCGCAGCAGCGCCTGGGAGCGGCGGCTGGCGCTGGCGAGCTCGAGGCTCTCGATCGACGGGGCCGCGATGTCCGCCATCGCCTGGAGGTGGCGGAGGTCGACGTCCTCGTCGAGGTCGGGTCCGCCGACCGCGAGCAGCTTCGTCGGGCCGCGGCGCGACGCGATGCGGACCACCGCCCCGCGGTCCCAGCGCTCGACCTCCCGGAAGGGCCGCGGCGCGTCGTCGCGACGGCTCCAGCGGAGCTGGGTCCGGCCGAGCAGCACGCCCCAGAGGGACGCTCGCACGTCGCCGATCGACAGCTGCTCCCCGAGGCTCGAGTCCCGGTCGGCGATCCTGACCAGCCCGTCCAGGGCCGACCGCTCGAGCACCGCCGCGCCGGTCGCACCGGTGACCTCCGCGGCGTGGTCCAGGAGGACCCCGAGCAGGCGGTCGGCGTCCACGATCGCGGCCAGGCGGGCGGCGAGCGCGGCGAGGTCGAGGTCGCGCACCTCTGCGGAGGGGTCAGGCATGTGGCCGCGCCAGCCAACTACGGGGGGCGGGTCCGGTCAAACCGGACGGGACGGGAGCGGGGATGGGTGGACCGATCGTGACCGGGGTGGGCATGGTCGGGCACCGGTCCAAGATCGCGGGGATCAGGCGTCCGTGGCGGGGCCGGCGCCACGGTACAACCCCTCCGCGGCGGCGTCGGCCACCTCCCCAACCAGCCAGTCCGCCGGGGGGCGGCGCAGGGCCTCGGCCCGCAGCGGGTCGGGGAGGGTGTCGAGGACGCCGCCGGCGAACTGGCGGGCCCGGGCGAGGTGGCGGTCGGCGCCGTCGGGGTCGACCTCGGCGAGGATCAGCTCGGCCGGCCAGATCAGGGGGGCGGCACCGCACCGCGCCGCCAGCTGGAGGCCGCGCTCGGCCATGCGCCGCGCCTCGGTGCGATCGCCGCTGGCCGCCCGGGACGCGGCCAGGAAGATGAGGGACTTGGCGTGGTGCCGCCTGGCGCCCTGCTCGCTCGCGACCTTCGCGCCGGACGCGAAGACCCGTGCGGCCCGGGCGTACGCGCCGGTGACCATGAGCACCTCCCCGCGGACCCAGGTGAGCCGGACGCCCTGGCGCCAGGACCCCGCGGCGGTGACGGCCGCCGAGGCCACCTGGAGGCGGCGGCTCAGCACCGTCCGCTCCATCCCCAGGCCGACCGCGTCGGCGACCTGGCCGATGCGGATGGCCGCGCGGACCGGGGCGGAGCGGACCCGATCGGCCCGCATGACCTCGAGGGCGGCCTCGTCGGCCTCCTCCGCCCGGGCGTGCAGGGCGATCTGGCGGTACAGCATCGCCTCGGTCATGAGGGCGCTGGCCTGGAGGACGGGCGTCCCCGCCTTGGCCGCCGCGCAGGCGTCGAGCGCCTCCCCGTAGCGGCCGAGCGCGGTCAACATCCACGCGCGCTTCCACTCGACGGTCGGACCCTCGACGCCGTCGAGGCTGCTCAGCGCCCGCTCGAGGCGCCCGCTGAGCGCGTCGCGCCCGAGGGACGGGGCGGTCGTGGCCTTCGGCTCAGCCATCTGCGGTGGGGACGGCGCACCGCAGGTGCACGTCGGGACGGGTCATGTGCGGTGAACCCTAGCCCGCGGGTGCGCCCGCAGGGACACCCGTGCCACACTGCGGGCCTCCCGAGACCGACCAGCGAGAGTGGGGCGACGTAGTCCGTGAGCGATGCCGACATCCTTGAGACCGCCGCCAGCTGGCTCGAGGAGGAGGAGCTGGCGTACGTGCGAGAACGGGTGCCGACGGTGTACGTCGAGGCGATCCCCGTCCGCGCCAACCACCTCGGAGAGGTCGAGAAGGTCGGGTTGCTGCTGCGGCCCCGACCCGATGGCTCGGTGTCACGCGCGATCGTGAGCGGCCGGGTGCTGTACGGCGAGACGGTCCGCGAGGCGCTGTGGCGCCACCTGACCAAGGACCTCGGGCCGGAGGCCGACCCGCTCCTCCCGGCGGAGGTCGCGCCGTTCACGATCGCCGAGTACTTCCCCACGCCCGAGCGCACCGGGTTCAGCGACATCCGCCAGCACGCGGTGAGCCTGGTGTTCATCGTCCCGGTCACCGGGGAGTGCGCCCCCTCCCAGGACGCCCTCGAGTTCTCCTGGCTGACCGTCGAGGACGCCACGTCGCCGCTCGTGGCGACCGAGATGTCCGGGGGCCAGGACATCCTGATCCGCCGCGCGATGGCGCACGTCGGCCGCCTGCCCTAGCAGGACCGCGCCGGGGGCGTCCGGCGGACGCCCCCAGCGGGTCGTGTGCTCCTGTCAGCCCGCGGCGCACCCCTGGCCGGCGGAGGCGGCCTGGAGCGGCGCGAGGGCGGCGTCGGCCACCAGGCTCGTGCTCCCGATGGCGATGACCTCGGCGTCGAGGCCGCAGATGGAGTCGAGGACCGACTGCTCGACCGCGCTGCCGTCACCCTCGAGCGGGGCGAACACCCCACCGACGTTGCCGACGACCTGGGAGGCGGCGAGCACGTGCGCGAACGCGTCGTCGCGCCGCAGGTTCACGGCGAGGACGACCTCCGGCTCGGTGATCGGCTCGCCGCTGAACTCGAAGATCTCCGCGTTCAGCGGGAACAGCTCGTAGCGGTTGAACACCGTGATGTCGGCGCTCGTGGCGATCCGGCTCGGGCCCTGCAGCTCGATGAGGGTGTCGGGGCCGGTGATGGCCTCGATCTCGTCGCGCACCGCCTGGCCGATCACGGCGTCGCCGCCGAGGACCATCACGGTGGTCGGCTGGTAGGTGGACAGGTACTCCGCGGCGGGGCCGCCGAGGGTGTCGGTCGGGGTCAGCAGCACGGGGATGCCGAACCACGCCGAGATCTGGCCGACGGCTACCGCGTCGGGCCAGTTGCCCTCGTAGGCGACGATGACGGAGTCGAACGGCGGCACCTCGCCCCCGTTGACGGTGGCGATGACCTCCTCGGCGACCAGCCGGGCGGTCTCCTGGCGTCCGGAGCCGCCCAGCCGGACGACCTCGAAGCCGTCGGCGATGAGCTGCTGCTCGGCCTCGGCGCTGACCGCGGCCACGCCCCCGAGGATGTAGATGACCCCGCCGGCGGGGACGGTGCGCTGGAACTCGGCGAGCGTCGCCGGTCCGAGCTGCCCGGCGGCGTCGACGTACAGGAGCGGCCCGTGGTAGGACGCCAGCGCCGAGCCGCCGAGGGCGTCGGGGAAGTTCGCCGAGGCGGCGAGCACGCCGAAGGACGCGTCGCCCTGGAAGATCAGCTGGGACATGGCGATGGCGTTGGCGACCGGGTCGTCCCCGCCGACGCGGAGGGGGTCGGCGGCCGCGCCGTCGGGCTGCTCGCCGGCCGGGCCGGGGTCGGGTTGGTCGGGTTGGACCTGGCCGCCGACGATGCCGTCGATCCACTGCCTGAAGGTCGACACCTGGGCGTAGACGCCGGGTGAGCCGACGCCGCACTCGCCGCCGTAGGAGACGATGCCGATCTGGACCGGGCCGCTGTCGCGCTCGACGAAGAGCGGGCCGCCTGAGTCGCCCTGGCAGGAGTCGCGGCCGGGGTCGGCCGAGTCCTCGGTCGGGTTGCCGGCGCACAGCATGGTCAGGTCCTCCCACTGGGGCCAGAACGGCGCGCAGACGGCATCGTCGCGGACGTCGACGTCGACCTGGAGCAGCTGCTCGGACCCCTCGCGGTCGGTGCCGAGGGCGCCGTAGCCGATGACCCGGGCGACGGTGGGGGGCGCCTCCAGGGCCGCCTCGCCGGTGCCCGCCAGGGCGACCGGGGTGACCTGCGCCGCCTCGTTGGTCCGGACCAGCGCGACGTCGTTGTTGGTCGTGAGGGGGTCGTAGGAGGGGTGGGCGATGATCTCGGCAGCGGTCAGCACCTGGCCGCCCTCGGTCCAGTTCGTCGTGTCGACGGCGAAGGAGACCTGGTCGACGGAGACCGCCGGCTGGCCGCGGTCGTCGAGGACGCAGTGCGCTGCGGTGAGGATCCACTGGGGTGCGATGACCGATGCTCCGCAGCCCTGTCCGCCGTCGAAGAGGAACGCGGCCATCCAGGGGTAGGCGCCGTCGGCGGCCGGCTCGCCGTCGACGATCTGGTACTCGGGGTCCGCGGCGGCGGCCGGCGTGATGAGGGACACCACCAGGCACGCGATCGCGAGGGTTCTGAACAGCTTCAACCGGACCTCCAACTGCGTAGGGTCCGCCGCCGGGCGGCGTGCGGAGCGCGTGACGGTACGGCTCGGCCGCCCCCCTGTCGATGACGTGTTCCGGTTCTGTTCGCGGACATGACGAAGGGGCGCCCGGTGGGCGCCCCTTCGAGGTGTGCGTGCCTGGGTGGCTGGACCTAGAAGTCCATCCCGCCCATGCCGTGGTCGTGACCGCCACCGGCGCCCGCGGCCTCCTTGGGCTCGGGCTTGTCAGCGATCAGGGACTCGGTGGTCAGCAGGATGCCGGCGATGGACGCGGCGTTCTGCAGGGCCGACCGGGTGACCTTGGCGGGGTCGACGATGCCGGCGGAGATCAGGTCGCCGTACTCGCCGGTGAGGGCGTTGAGGCCCTGCCCCGGCTCGAGGTTGCGGACCTTCTCGACCACGACGGAGCCCTCGAGGCCCGCGTTGGTGGCGATCCAGTACAGCGGCGAGCTCAGGGCGGCCTTCACGATGTTCGCACCGGTCAGGTAGTCACCCTCGAGGTCCAGCTTGTCGAGCGCGGAGGCCGCCTGGATGAGCGCGGTGCCGCCACCGCCGACGATGCCCTCCTCGACCGCGGCGCGGGTCGCGGACAGGGCGTCCTCGATGCGGTGCTTCTTCTCCTTGAGCTCGACCTCGGTGGCCGCGCCGACCTTGACGACGGCGACGCCGCCGGACAGCTTGGCGAGGCGCTCCTGGAGCTTCTCGCGGTCCCAGTCCGAGTCGGTGTTGTCGATCTCGCCCTTGATCTGCTTGATCCGGCCGTCGATGTCCTCCTGGGAGCCGTTCCCCTCGACGATCGTGGTGTTGTCCTTGGTGATCGTCACCTTGCGGGCGCGGCCCAGCAGGTCCAGCGTGACGCCGTCCAGCTTCAGGCCGACCTCCTCGGAGATGACCTGGCCACCGGTCAGGATCGCGATGTCCTGCAGCATGGCCTTGCGGCGGTCACCGAAGCCGGGGGCCTTGACCGCGGCGGACTGGAAGGTCCCGCGGATCTTGTTGACCACCAGGGTCGCCAGGGCCTCGCCTTCGAGGTCCTCGGCGATGATGACCAGCGGCTTGCCGGCCTGCATGACCTTCTCGAGGACCGGCAGCAGGTCCTGGACCGAGCCGATCTTCTGGTTCGCGATGAGGATGTAGGGGTCCTCGAACACCGCCTCCATGCGGTCGGTGTCGGTGACCATGTACGGGCTGATGTAGCCCTTGTCGAACTGCATGCCCTCGACGAAGTCGAGCTCCAGCCCGAAGGTCTGGGACTCCTCGACGGTGATCACGCCGTCCTTGCCGACCTTGTCCATCGCCTCGGCGATGACCTGGCCGACGCCCTCGTCGTTGTTGGCGGAGATGGCGGCGACGTTGGTGATCTCGTCCTGGGTCTCGATGTCCCGGGCGAGCTCGCCGATCTTCTCGACGACGCGCTCGACGGCCGACTGCATGCCGCGCTGCAGCATGGTCGGGTTGGCACCGGCTGCGACGTTGCGCAGGCCCTCCTTGATCATGGCCTGGGCCAGGACCGTGGCGGTGGTGGTGCCGTCACCGGCGACGTCGTTGGTCTTGGTCGCGACCTCCTTGACGAGCTGGGCGCCCATGTTCTCGTAGGCGTCCTCCAGCTCGATCTCGCGCGCGACGGTGACGCCGTCCTTGGTGATGGTGGGGGCGCCCCACTTCTTCTCGAGGACCACGTTGCGGCCCTTGGGGCCGAGGGTCACCTTGACCGCGTCGGCGAGCTGGTTGACACCCGACTCGAGCTTGCGGCGCGCGTCCTCGTGGAACTTCAGCTGCTTGGCCATGTGTTCTCTACCTCTTCCTACTTCTCGACCTTGGCGAGGATGTCGCGGGCGCTGAGGATGATGTACTCCTCGCCGCCCAGCTTGATCTCGGTCCCGCCGTACTTGGAGTAGATGATCGTGTCGCCCTCGGCGACCTCCATGGGGATCCGCTCGTTGTCGTCGCCGACGCGACCGGGGCCCACGGCGACGACCGTGCCCTCCTGCGGCTTCTCCTTGGCGGTGTCGGGGATCACGAGACCGCTGGCGGTGGTCTGCTCGGCCTCGTTCGCCTGCACGACGACGCGGTCCTCCAGCGGCTTCAGTGCAACCTTGGTAGCGGTCGCCATGTGTTGCTCCTCCTTGTCCGGCGCACCCGGCGCGGTCGTTCGATGACCGTGCGCCGGTGCCGGGCTCCAGGTGTCGGTGTACGTGGGGATGTACGTGGTCTGGGTCCCTGGCACTCGTTGGCGATGAGTGCCAGCACGGAGCACGTTAGCACTCCTCGGACCACGGTGCAAACGCCGTCCCCCCGTCTTGAGCGCATCGGGCTCAGGTTCCCTCCGTGCCCCTCGTCCGCCCGGACAGGGGGCGGTCGACCACCCCCAGCGCGCAGAACCCTGTACGGAACGTGTTTCTGTCGGACGTGACTCTGTGTTAGAGTTGAACGCTGAGAGAGACCGACCGACACGGTCCGTGATCGTCACAGCCCTCGACGGGGGCTGCGGCAGGAGGAGAAGTGAACGTGGCCACTGACTACCAGAAGCGCCTCGGGGCGCGGCTGAGGGCCATCCGCCAGCAGCAGGGGTTGACGCTGCAGCAGGTGGAGGAGGTCTCGGGGGGCCGCTGGAAGGCGGTCGTGGTCGGGTCCTACGAGCGCGGGGATCGCGCGGTCAGCGTCGCCAAGCTGGCCGAGCTCAGCGAGTTCTACAACGTGCCGGTCTCCGAGCTGCTGCCGAAGGAGGACCTGCCGTCGACCGCCAGCTCCGCGGCGTCGAAGATCATGCTCGACCTGCGCAAGCTGTCCCGCGCCGATCTCGATCCCGACCTCCGCCCGGTCTCGCGGTTCGCGCACACGATCCAGCTGCAGCGCGGCGACTTCAACGGCAACGTCCTGACGATACGGGGTGAGGACCTCCGCGCCCTCAGCGTCATCTACGGCACCGACCCCGAGGACCTCGTCATCCGCCTCGAGGACGAGGGCGTCCTGGCACAGGTCTGACGGTCAGCGGAGGGCGAGGATCCAGTTGCCGCGCTCGGTGAAGCCGGCGCGGCGGTAGGCGGCGATGGCCGCGACGTTGTCGTCGCGGACGTGGAGGCTGACGACGGGCAGCCCCCCGTCGAGCAGCTCGCGGGCGAGGGTCGCGATCATGCCTGTGGCGATGCCGCGGCCCCGCACGTCGCGCTGCACGTAGACGCCGGCGATCTGGGCCCCCCGCCGCAGCGAGTGCAGCGACAGGTCGACCTTCGCCACCGGCCGCCCGTGGCGCTGCACGACCCAGGTCATGCCGCGGTCCACGCTCTCGGCCATGCGGTGGCGGACGCCCTGGCGCGCCCCGCCGACCAGCGGCGGGCCCATCCGGTCCTCGACGTGGAGGCGGCAGGCGAAGTCCTCGAGGAGGTCGAGGTCCGCCCGGGAGGCGCGGCGGAAGCCCTCGATGGGCGCACCCGGCGCCACGCCGGCCGCGTCGGTCGTCATCAGCCGCTGGACCCGGGTGCTCGGCCGGCGCCGCCACCACGACCGGCTGCTCGCCTCGACCAGAGCGCGGGCGAGGGGCTCGTCGCCGATCAGGATCCGCCAGCGGGCCCGGTCGATGGACGGCGCGAGGGCCTCCGCCGCCGCCGGGTCGCCGGCCGGGACGACGGTGCCCGTCAGGCCCAGGTGGACCACGGCGCGGGGGCGGTCGTCGCCGAAGACGACGAACCGGTCGACCTCACCGCGGTCGAGCGCGTCGAGCAGGTAGTGGTGACGCGGGTCCCACATGCCGGCGCCCAGCCGGCCGAAGTCCGACTCGAGGGCCGCGGTCACGCGGGGGACGTCGTCGGGGCGCAGCCGCTGCGCCGTCGCGCGGGCGGGGGTCGTCGTCATGTGCGGGCGAGCGGCGAGAACCCCAGGCCGGGGTCGGCGTCCAGGTCCAGCGGCGTGCGCTGCCCCGCGACCAGCCGGTTGAAGCCGGCCGCCGCGATCATCGCCCCGTTGTCGGTGCAGAGCACCGGCTGGGGCAGCAGGAGGCGCCGCCCGGTGCGGGCGCAGCCGTCGGTCATCGCCTCCCGCAGGCGGGTGTTCGCGGCCACCCCACCCACGAGGGTGACCGTGCCGATGTCCTCGGCGGCCGCGGCGTCGAGGGTCTTCGCGACCAGCACGTCGACGATCGCCTCGGTGAAGGAGGCGGCGACGTCGCTGAGCACGATCTCCTCGTCCGCGGCGTCACGGCGGCGGAGCTCGCGGATCACGGCCGTCTTGAGGCCGGACATCGAGAAGTCGTAGGTGCCGTCGCCCAGCATCGCCCGCGGGAACGCGATCGCGGTCGGGTCGCCCGTCCGGCTGAGCTGGTCGATCTCGGGGCCGCCGGGGTAGGGGAGGCCGAGGAAGCGCGCGACCTTGTCGAAGGCCTCGCCGGCCGCGTCGTCGATCGTCGCGCCGATCGTGGAGAACGTCCCGGACGCGTCGAGGCGGACCAGGCTGGTGTGCCCGCCGGACACGATCAGCGCCAGCAGCGGGGGGTCGAGCAGCCCGTACTCGAGCTGGGTCGCGCACACGTGGCCCTCGAGGTGGTTGACCCCGATGAACGGCAGGTCGTGGGCCAGCGCGATCGACTTGGCGCCGGCGACGCCGACGAGCAGGGCGCCGACCAGCCCCGGGCCGGCGGTGACGGCGACGCCCTCCAGGTCGGCGTAGGTCGCACCCGCCTCGACCAGCGCGCGGTCGACGGCGGGCAGCAGCATCTCGAGGTGCGCGCGCGCCGCGATCTCGGGGACGACCCCGCCGAAGGGGCGGTGGACGTCGACCTGGGATCCGATCACGTTCGACCGGACCCGCACGCCGTCCTCGACCAGGGCGACGGCGGTCTCGTCACACGACGTCTCGATCCCGAGCACCAGCACCTAGGTGTCCCCTCCCCGCTCCCGGTCCCCGGCGACACCGGCGATGTGCGCGCGGCGCGCCGTCTCACGCGGTCCGGCGATGTCGTGCACCCACATGATGATCGCGTCCTCCTCGCCGCCGTAGTAGCCCCGCCGCACTCCCACCGGCGCGAAGCCGACGCGCGCGTACAGGCGCTGGGCGGCGGTGTTCGATGCCCGCACCTCGAGGGTCGCCGCGGTCGTCCCGAGGGCGACGGCGGCGTCCAGCAGCGCGAGCACCAGCCGCGTGGCGATGCCCCGGCGCCGTGCGGTCGGCGCGACCGCGACCGTGGTGATGTGGGCCTCGTCGAGCGCGCGCATCACCCCGCCGTAGCCGAGGAGGTCGTCATCCTCCTCCCCCGCCCACGCGGTCAGGTACCGCCGTCCCTCGGCGGCCAGCTCGGACGCGAACAGCGCGGGCGACCACGGCCGGTCGTGCACCGACTGCTCGAGCGCGACGACCCGGTCCAGGTGCGCGGCGCGCATCGTCGCGATGCGCGGGGCCGTGCGCGCCCGCGCCCCGGCCTGTCCCGTGACCGCGGACACCGTCATGGGGGGCCCGCCGTCCCGCCGTGCAGCGCGCCCCGCTTGGCCCAGCCGATCTGGGCGTCGGCCTGGCGGAGGTAGATCGGCGTCAGCTCCTCGGGACGTCGGGTCTCCTCCCGGATGAACCGGCCCATCGCGAGCGCGACCAGGGCCCGCGCGTCGGGGTGGACCGATCCCTCGGCGACGTCCGCGCCGGCGCTCTCGAGGAGCCCCCGGTGCTGCACGGCGCCCTCCCCGACGCACAGCGTGTCCTCCGTCGTGGCCTCGAGCTCGGCCGCCAGCACGTCGGGACGGCCGCGCCGGAACTCGCCCAGGCGCTGCACGCCGCCGTGGACCGACTTGTACGTCGCCCAGAACAGCTCGCCGCGCCGCGCGTCGATGACGCTGCACAGCTGCCGACGGACGTGGCGGTGGGGGAAGGCGAGCAGGTCGAGGGATGCGAGACCGACCATCGGCAGGCTGCGCGCGTGGGCGAACGCCTGGGCGGTGGTGATCCCCACCCGCATGCCGGTGAACAGGCCGGGGCCGAGGGAGACGGCCACGCCGTTCACCGCCGAGGCGTCGACGCCGGCGGTGTCGAGGCAGTAGCGGATCGCGGGGGCCACGAACGCGCCGTGGGCGCGGGCCAGCTCGGGCAGGCCGGGGCCGATCGCCGCGGAGGCGACGACGCCCTTGTCGGTCCCGAGGCAGACGCTGGCCGCCGGGGTGGAGGTCTCGATGCCGAGGACCAGCACGTCAGCTCCGCTCCGCGAGCCACGGGCGCAGGTCCCCCAGGACCTCCACCAACCGCCGCGCCCAGTCGTGGCCGTGCGGAGTCAGCAGCACGGTCCGCGGCTCGGCCGTCCAGCCGCCGGCTGCGGCGGCCGAGGCGGCTCCGTCGCCGTCGAGGGGCGGCAGGCGCAGCTCGACCTCGAGGTGCTCGGCGGGCAGGAGGGGCGCCATCGCATCCCCCCACTCGACGAACGTGACGGCGTGGTCGTCGCCGGACTCGGCGAAGCCGACGTCGAGCACCTCCTGCAGGCTCTCCAGCCGGTAGACGTCGAGGTGGCGCACGTCGACGCGGCCCCCCCGGTACTCCTTGCGCAGGATGAACGACGGGCTGGTCACCCGAGCGGTCACGCCCAGCGCCGCCGCCGCGCCCTGCACGAAGCAGGTCTTGCCGGCACCGATCTCACCGGTCAGCGCCACGACGTCGCCCGGCTGCAGGACGGCGGCGAGCCGACCCGCGAGGAGCTTCGTCTCCTCCGGCGTCGTGGTGATCAGCTCCAGCTTGTGACCGATGGTGATCCTCGCCTGGTTGCGCATCACGGAGGCGTCAGTGTAGTCCTGTGGTCCCCTGCCTCCCCCTGACTGGTGAGTCGATGAGCAAGCTGACGGTCGCCGTGGCCGACGACGGCGTGGCGACCATGACCCTGACCGATCCCGATCGCCGCAACGCGATGGGGTACGAGATGGCGGCTGAGATGATCGCGGCCGCCGGTGACCTCGCCGGCGACCCGGACGTCCGCGCCCTGGTGGTCACCGGCGAGGGCAAGGGGTTCTGCGCCGGCGCGGACCTGCCCCAGCTGTTCGGGCGGCCGGACCGCCCGGTCGCCGAGCTGCGCGCCGAGCTGCAGGGCTACTACCGGGCGTTCCTCGCCATCCGCGACCTGTCGTTCCCCACGATCGCGGCGGTCAACGGCGCAGCGGTCGGGGCCGGGTTGAACCTGGCGATGGCCTGCGACGTCCGCATCGCGGGCACCCACGCGACGATGGGCGCGACGTTCGCGAAGATCGGCCTGCACCCGGGGGGCGGGTGCACCTGGTTCCTCGTGAAGGCCATGGGGCCCTCCCGCGCCCTCACCACCCTGCTGCTCGGCGACCTGCTGGACGCGGAGCGCTGCGTCGAGCTCGGCCTCGCCGAGGGGCCGGAGGAGGACTGCGTCGGCGTGGCCACGGACCTGGCCCACCGGTTCGCCCAGGTGGATCCGCAGCTCGCCCGCCACATCAAGCGGTCGGTCGCGCTCGCGGTCGAGACCGACGACCTCGGGGCGGTCCTCGAGTACGAGTCGTGGGCCCAGGCCGCCTCCGCCCAGTCCGACGAGCTGCGCCGCTGGGTGGCCAAGTTCAGCTGATGGCCGACGACACCGCGGCCGACGGGTTCTGGCGGATCCACGACGGGCTCCCGCGCGAGGGACCCGGCTCGCCGGCCTCGACCAGGCGCGCCCTGGACCTGTCCGGGATCGGCGGACGCGCCCGCGTCGTCGACGTCGGTTGCGGACCGGGCCCCCAGTCGCTGGTGCTCGCCGAGGCCATGCCAGATGCGGAGATCCTCGCCGTGGACGCCCACGAACCCTTCGTCGCGGAGGTGCGCCGCCGGGCGGCCGACGCCGGGGTCGCCGACCGCGTGACCGCGGTCGTCGGGGACATGGCCGACCTGGGGTCCGTGGTGGACCGCCACGTGGGCGGACCGGTCGACCTGATCTGGTCCGAGGGCGCCGCCTACGTGATGGGCTTCGAGGCGGCCCTCCGCACCTGGCACCCGGTCCTGGGCCCCGGCGGCGTGCTGGCGCTGACCGAGCCGGTGTGGCTCGCCCCCACCGTGCCGCAGGCCGTGCGGGACTTCTGGGACGAGGCCTACCCGGCCCTCCAACCCCTCCAGGTCCGTCGCGCGCAGGCGCTGCACGCCGGCTACCGGCGCATCGGCGACTTCGTGCTGCCCCGCGAGGACTGGGACGCCTACTACGAGCCCGTCCGCGCGCGGCTGGCCGAGCTGCGCGAGGACCCGGCCCGGATCGGTCCGGCTCTGGCCGACGCGATCGCTGCCACCGAGGCCGAGCTGGCGGCCTTCGACGGCGGAGGGGCGGAGGCGGTCGGCTACGCCTTCCTCGTCCTCCGACGGGACGGCTGAGCCGTGCTGTTCGGCGGCGCGCAGTGGCAGGCGGTCGCGGACGGCCGCATCACCGTGGCGTTCAGGCGGTGGCGCCGCCCCACGGTCAAGGCCGGCGGCACGCTGCGCAGCGGCGCCGGCTACCTGGCGATCGACGCCGTCGAGGTGCTCGACTCCGTCGACGACATCGACCCCGACGACGTGGCCCGAGCAGGTCACGACTCCCTCGAGGAGCTGATCGCCGCCCTGCGCCCCGCCGAGGAGGGCCGGCAGCTGTACCGCATCGCCTTCCACCCCGCGGGTGCGGACCCGCGGGACGCGCTCCGCGCCGACGACCGCCTGGGGCCCGCCGAGCTGGCCGCCGTGCGGGTGCGCATGGACCGGATGGACCGCGCCGCCCCCTCGCCCTGGACCCGGGCGACGCTGCGCGTGATCGCGGACCACCCCGAGGTCGTCTCGACCGAGCTCGCGCCGCTGCTCGACCAGGAGCGGCAGGCCTTCAAGGCCAACGTCCGCAAGCTGAAGGCCCTCGGCCTGACCGTCAGCCACCGGGTCGGCTACGAGCTGTCACCCCGGGGTCGCGCGGTGCTCGCGGCCCTCGAGGACGGGCGGTGAGGACGGGCGGTGAGGTCGGTCGGGGCGACGAGGTCGGGCGCGATCGGGGCCTGCCTCGCCTGACGGCGAGGATCGGCGCGATCCTGATCAGAAGACCAGCGGGGAGAAGTAGATCCAGCAGGCCACCACACCGGCGATCACACCACCGGAGAGGAGCAGGTCGCGACGTCGCCAGGCCGGATCGTCTGTGAGGTCCACGTCCGCCTCGGTCTCGGTCTCGGTCTCCGTGGCCGTCCCACCGCCCCCGTGCCGCCCGGCTGACCCGGTGCCCGCCTCCGCCGTGCCGTAGGTGAGCCCCTCCACGTCCTCGGTGGCCGGCTCCTGGGTGACCGCGCTGACGCCGACGAGGACCATGACGCAGAAGAGGAACAGCACGAAGGCGAAGTGCAGGAAGTTGAACTCGGCGAACGCCTCGAGCCACGAGCCGGAGGGGAGCCGGTCGTTCTCCGCGCCGTTGTAGAGCTCGAGGGCGAGGCGGCCGAACCCGACGACGAACCCGGCCCACAGCGACGCGAGCGCCCCCTTCGCGTTGATCCGCTTCCAGGCGAGCCCGAGGATGAACACCGCGGCGATCGGCGGGGCGATGTAGGACTGCACGCTCTGCAGGTAGGCGTAGAGGGTGTTCGAGATGTTCTCCATCAGCGGGATGAACGCCAGCCCGACGACGGTCAGCGCGGCGGTGGACGCCCGGCCGACCCACACGAGCTGCCCCTCCGAGGCATCGGGCTTCCACTCGCGGTACACGTCCCAGGTCACGAGCGTCGAGGTGGCGTTGAAGACGCTCGACAGCGAGCTCATCAGCGCGGCGAGCAGCCCGGCGACGACGATGCCGCGGATGCCGGCCGGCAGGATCGCGCCGACCAGCGCGGGGAGGGCCTGGTCGGAGCTCTCGAGCTCGAGCGCACCGGTCTGGGTCAGGGCGTAGGCGATGAGCCCGGGGATCACGAAGATGAAGAGGGGGAGGAGCTTCAGGTAGCCGCCGAAGATCGTCCCGCGTCGGGCGTTGTCGATGTTCCGCGCCGCCAGGGTCCGCTGGACGATGTACTGGTCGGTGCACCAGTACCAGATGCCGGTGATCGGCGCGCCGAGCAGGATGCCGGTCCAGGGGAAGTCCGACTCGCCGAGCGGCTGCCACACGCTCATGAACCCCTCGGGGACCGTCTCGGTCATGACGCCCCAGCCGCCCAGCTCGGCCAGCCCCAGGACGGTGACCAGCACCGACCCGATGATCAGCACGAACATCTGCAGCATGTCGGTGTAGACGACCGCGCGGAGCCCCCCGATCACGGTGTAGAGGCCGGTGAACAGGACGGTGACGATCGCGCCGGTCCAGAAGCTGACCCCCATCAGCGTCTCGAAGACGATGCCGCCGGCGTACAACGACACGGTGATCTTCGTCAGCACGTACCCGACGATGGAGATGTAGGAGAGGTACCGGCGCGCGCCCGGGGAGTACCGCTTCTCGAGGAACTCCGGCATCGTGAACACGCCGCTCTTGACGTAGAACGGCACGAAGACCCAGCCGAGCAGCAGCAGGATCAGGGACGCGAGCAGCTCGAACTGGGCCGTGGCGACACCCGAGTCCGCCCCCGTGCCGCTCAGCCCGACGAGGTGCTCGGACCCGATGTTCGACACGAACAGCGACGCGCCGACGACGAACCACCCGATGTTGCGCCCGCCGAGGAAGTAGCCCGCCGCGGTGTCCTTGCTCGCCTCGCTGCGGTACGCCCACACGGCGACGCCGAAGACCCCGACGAAGTACAGCCCGATGATGGCCCAGTCCAGGGCCGCCAGGTTCGCCTCCATGACCTGCCTCCTGCCCCTCCGGCTCTGCTGGGGCACCCGGTTCCTCTCCCGGTCGGACGGGTTTCACACCTCGGAGTCGCGGGCCGGTCGCAGCGCGTGCACGTCCCCCTCCCACCGCCGCCGCAGCCAGCGGTCGTGGCTGGCCACCACGACCGCCCCGGGCGAGCGGTCCAGCGCGGCCTCGAGCTCATCGGTGAGGGTGAGGGAGAGGTGGTCGGTCGGCTCGTCCAGCAACAGGACGTGCGGGGCGGTCGCCAGGACGACGGCGAGCGCGAGGCGCCGGCGCTGGCCGACGGACAGCTCGAGGACGGGCCGCCCGAGGTCCCTCGGCCGGATCAGGCCGAGCGCCACGAGGTCTGGTGCGTCGGGCAGGTCGGCGGTCGCCCGGGCGTACCAGGCGCGGGGCGTGTCGCTCGGGTCGGCGGGCCGGACGTCCTGGGCCAGGCGGGCGATGCGGACGCCGGGCTGGCGCAGGACCTCGCCGGCCGTCGGGTGCAGCGACCCCTCGAGCACGGCGAGGAGCGTCGACTTGCCGACCCCGTTCGGGCCGGTGACGAGGATCCGCGCGCCGGCGGGGACGTCCAGCCGGGTCGGGGCGAGCCTGCCGTCGACCGCCACGTCCTGGGCGCTGAGGAGGATGCCGGTCGGGCCGGCGGCGGCCAGCCGATCGGCGCGCAGGTGCAGCGTCGCCGGCGGCTTGGGCACGCGGTCGGCGGCCAGACGGGCCTGGTCCGTCCGGGCGCGGCGCAACGTCCCGGCGGCCGTCCGCTCGGCGGTCCGGGCGCCGAAGAAGGGGATGAACTTGTCGCCGTCGGTCGCGGTGACGGTGCGCTTGGCGCGCCTGACCTCCCGGACCCGCGCCGCGACGGCGTGCTCGGCCGCGCGGTGGGCGGCGAAGGCCTCCTCCCACTGCCGACGGACGAGCTCCCGGTGGGCGCGGTAGGCCGACCAGCCGCCCGGGACGACGGCGGGCCGGCCCCGGAGCGGATCGAGGTCGAGCACGCCGGTGGCGACGTCGTCGATGAGCTGGCGGTCGTGGGAGGCGACGACGACGGGGCCGGCGAACCCCCTCAGCCGCTCGGTGAGCCAGGCCACGGCCTCGTCGTCCAGGTGGTTGGTCGGCTCGTCGAGGAGCAGCCCGGCCGGCTCGGCGGCGAACAGGCCGAGCAGCTGGAGGCGGCCGCGCTGCCCCCCGGACAGGTGGCCGACCACCCGGTCCGGGTCCAGGGCGTCGACGCCGAGCTCGGCCGCCAGCACGTCGGCCCGTCCCGCCGCATCCCACGCCTGCGCGGCGTCCGCGGCGGCGATCGCATCGGACAGCGCCTGCTGGGCGGCGGGGTCGTCGGGATGTCCTGCGAGCCGGGTCCCGGCGTCGGTGACGGCGGACGTGAGCCGCTCGGCCCAGGCGGTCGCCGCGGCGACGGCCTCGGCGACGGCCGTCGCCGGGGGCCAGGGCGGGACCTGGGTCTGCACGCCGAGGCGACCCGGCGGACGGGTCACCGTCCCGGCGTCCGGGGTGATCGTGCCGGCGAGGACGCCGAGGACGGTCGACTTCCCCGAGCCGTTCTCGCCGACCAGGACGATGCGGTGGCCGTCGGCGACGGTCAGGTCGAGGTCGTCGAGGACGACGGCGGCTCGGAAGGACACCACGAGGGAGTGCACTGCGAACATCGATGCTCCGGAGGGGACGGGAGCGGACCCGCCGGGCCGTGGAGGCCGCGGTCGCGGGAGCGGAGTCGATGGTCAGTGGCGCATAGGTCGCACTGTGCGTGCGGTGCGGAGTATGGCGGTCCCCCGGAGCCGGTGCAACGACGGTGTGGGTCAGCCGCTCAGGTCGTCGAGCTCCTGCAGCAGGTCGTGGGCGGCCAGCTCGACGGCCTTGTGGCGCCACTGGGCGGCGCGGAAGCGGCAGGCGATCAGGCCGGAGCGGTGGAGGCGGCGGAAGTCCCCGAAGACGAAGGCGTACCGGGCCTTCGTCCCGTCGGTCGCGCCGGCGGTCAAACCCAGGTGCCAGGCCGCGTACTCCTCCCAGCTGTGGCGCTCGAGGTAGGTGTTCTCCTTGGCGGCGTCCGGCTGGGCGTCGCCCCACTCCGAGTCGAGGACGTACTGCCGGTTCGCGATCAGGTCCCGCGCCCTCTCGACGCCCGCCGGGTTGACGTCGTAGCTCGCCACCTCAGCCGCCCGCCAGCGGGTGATCGTCACCGGTCCGCTCGAACACCCGCTGGGCCTTGCCCCCCTCGGGCCGCGGCACGGTCCCCGGCGATCCGAGGTCGACCCCCACACGGATGCGCAGGGTCGAGTGGAGCCGCCGCTCCAGGCGGTCCCGGATCACGTCGGTCGCGGTCAGGTGGTCCTCGGACGCGAGCTCGCAGTGCACGGTCAGGTCGGCCATCACCTGCCGGCGGTCGACGACGATCGCGTAGTGGCCGGCGAGGGCCTCCTCGGCCAGCAGCACCGACTCGATGGCGGAGGGGAAGACGTTCACGCCTCGGATGATGAGCATGTCGTCCGCCCTGCCGGAGATCCGATCGAGCCGCGTGAACGTCCGCCCGCAGGGTGACGGCTCGTCGACCAGCCGGGTGATGTCGCCGGTCCGGTAGCGGATCATCGGCTGGGCCTCCTTGGTGAGGGTGGTGATGACCAGCTCACCGGGCTCGCCGGGCGGGACCGGGTCGGTGCCGTCAGGGTCGATGATCTCCGGCAGGAAGTGGTCGTCGAAGATGAACGGGGCGCCCTTCCCCTCGACGGACTCCACCATCACGCCGGGGCCGATGATCTCGCTCAGCCCGTAGATGTCGACCGCGTCGATGCCCCACAGCGCCTCGATGCGGTCGCGCATCTCGTTCGACCAGGGCTCTGCGCCGAGCACGGCGTACTCGGCGCGGATGTCGTCCATCAGCCCCATCTCGATCGCCGTCTCGCCGAGGCGCAGGGCGAAGGAGGGGGTGCAGCAGAACCCGCGGGCGCCGAGGTCCGCCAGCAGCTGGGCCTGCAGGGCGGTGTTCCCGCCCGAGGCCGGGACGACCGTGACGCCGAGCGCCTCCGCCCCGCCGTGCAGCCCGAGCCGACCGGTGAACAGGCCGTACCCGTAGGCGATGTGGAAGACGTCGTCGGGCCGGCCGCCCGCGGCGGCGATGCAGCGGGCGTTGACCTCGGCGAACAGGCGCAGGTCAGCAGCGGTGTAGGCGACGATGGTCGGCTTGCCCGAGGTGCCCGACGAGGCGTGCACCCGCGCGCAGTCCCCGATGGGGACGGTGAGGGTGCCGTACGGGTAGGCGTCGCGCAGCTCGGCCTTGGTGGTGAAGGGGAGGGACGGCAGGTCGTCGACGCCGGTGACCTCGCCGACGCCGTCGAGCTTGGCCCGCCACCAGGCGGTGTCGACCCGCTGCAGGCGCCGGACGAGGTCGGCCAGGCGGCGATCCTGGAGGCGACGGCGCTCGTCGACCGGCATGGTCTCGAGGTCGGGCTGGAACATCATCGGCGGCTCTCCCTCCTGGCGGGCTCGTGGGGGAGCCTTCCACATCGTGCGACGGAGGAGGGCGGGGCCGCGTGGTGCCGGGGCCGCAGTGCCGCGAGAAGCCCACGGGTCGGTGACGGGCGCGTCGCCCGGTCCCGCGAGCCCGCCAGCCACCCACGGGTCGATGACGGGCGCCTCACCAGCGGCTCGACCAGATGAACAGAGGGTTCCTGACGCTCAGCCCAGGCGGTGGCGCACCCACACGTTGGGTTCGACGTAGACGACGCGCTCGCCGTCGCTCACGACGGGTGCGAGCGCGAGCGGCACGATGTGCGGGCCGGGTTCGGACAGGTCCAGGCCGGTCCACTCCCGCCAGTCCCCCACCGAGCCCTCGATGTGCATCGACTGCTCGCACGGCCCGATGACCTCACCGCCGGCGCGGACGTGGACGCGCAGCCACGGGTCCTCCGGCAGCCCGTCGTCACGCACCCGCAGCAGGTACGCCGCCATGGACTCCTCCGGCACCTCGTGCTTGGCCGACGGGCGGACCGGGGCGTAGAGGTCGCGCATCCCCATCGCGGCGACGGTCGTGCGCATGTGCGCGAGCAGGATCCCGCTCAACCCCCCGCCGCGCAGGTCCGGGCGGATGCCGATCTCGAGGGCCGACGCCACGTCGCAGGCAGTCCCGGACTCCCGCGCCGCGATGCCGGTTTCGATCACCCAGTCCCAGCCGCGATCGTCGAGGCCGGCGGACGAGGGGAACGGCACGAACAGGCAGCGGCACACCACGTCACCGGTGGGGTCGGTGACGACGAGGGCGCAGTCGGCCCACCGGGTGGCCATGTGGACGTAGAACGAGCCCCCGGCGCTCGACTGCATCATGAACCGCGGCCACACCTGGCCCCCGAGGACCCTGACCCCCTCGATCAGCTCGGGGCGGTCGGCGAGGCGGTGGATCGACAGGCCCGCCGGCAGGTCGGGGATGTCCACCGAGCTACCCCCGCCCCTCGCGCTGCAGGGCCTGTCGGCGCAGCGACTTGGACAGGAACGGCACGACCATGAGGTCGACGAAGCCGACCAGGGTGAGGATCGCGCCGAGCGCCACCTGCGGCGTGAACAGCGCGAGGTACAGGCCGGCCAGGAGCATCCCGACCGCGAGGAACGACATCACCGTCGTGACCAGGCGGATGCGGCGCTCGGCCTGCTCGCTCGCGTACGGATAGCCCTCGAGACCCGGGGGGACCGCGTGGTCGTCGGGTCCGTCGGTCGGGTCTGACGCGCTCATGGTTCCTCCATCTGGGTCGTCGTGGTCTGGAGCCCCGCCACCAGATCGTCGGGGATGATCGGCGGACCGTCCGCCGCGGCGCGCACCGACGCGCGGATGGCGGCGGCGATCGCCCTGGCGCCGAGGGTGGCGACCAGGTCGACGGGGGCGTCGACGTGGACGCGCTGGCCGGTCAGCAGGAACAGCGCGTCGCCGTCGAAGGTGGTGTGCGCGGGCTCGATGGTGCGGGCGATGCCGGTGTGGGCCAGGTCCACGGCGCGCGAGGCCTGCGCCTTCGTCAGCCGCACGTCGGTGACCAGGCACCCGATCACGGTGTTGGCCGAGGGGTGCGGCGGTGGCCGCATCTCGGTGTACGGGTAGGCGTCCTGGGTGTCCACGCCGGCCAGCAGCGACCCGTCCTCGGCGAGCACGTTCCCGAGGGCGTTCACCGCCATCAGGGCGCCGACGGTGACCCCTCCCCCGCTGGCGACCGCCCACCCCTGCCCGCCGGCGGCGAGGTGCTCGAAGCCCGCGACCTTCGCGACGGTGCACCCGGCGCCCACCCCGACCCGTCCCATCGGCGGGTCGTCGACCATCGCCGCCTCGCACGCCGCCCGTCCGCTCGCCGCGTCGGGCCGGGGTGCGCCGGCGACGCGGAGGTCGAACACGATCGCGCCCCCGACGACCGGGACGGGGGTGACGAACCGGTCGTAGCCGCGGCCCTGCTCCTCACACCACGATGCGACCCCGTCACCGACGGCCAGCCCGAACGCGGACCCGCCGGACAGGAACACCGCGTGACACTCCGTCCCCTGTCCGGTGGGGCCGAGCGCCGCGGCCTCGCGGGTTCCCGGCGCGCCACCCCGCACGCTGCACGCGCCCATCGACCCCTTCGGCGGCAGCACCACGGTGCACCCGGTGTGGGCGTCGGGGTGGGTCCACGTGCCGACCAGCACGTCGTCGAATCCGAGGGCCATGGCGGACGAGACTACGGGAGGGTCCGCGGGGCGCCCGAACCGACCGACCGCTACCGGTCGACGTACTCGGCGGGACGGCGCTCGACGAAGCTGGCCATCGACTCCTGCCCGTCCGCGGTCTGGGAGGCGGCGGCCATGACCTCGATCGCGAGGTCGTAGGCCTGGCGCTCCTCGAGGCGCATCTGGGCGTACAGCGTCTGCTTGCCGAGCGCCTTCGACATGCGCGACCCGCGGGTGGCCCGGCCGAGCAGGTCGAGGGTGGCGTCATCGAGCTGCTCGGCGGGGACGGCGGCGTTGATCAACCCCCAGCGCAGCGCGGTGGCGGCGTCGATCGCGTCGCCGGTCAGCGCCATCTCGAGCGCCTGCTTCCGCCCGACGTTCCGGGCGATCGCGACCATCGGGGTGTGGCAGAACCACCCGGCCTTGCCACCCGGGGCGCTGAAGGTGGCGGTGTCGACGGCGACGGCCAGATCGCATGCCGCCACGAGCTGGCAGCCAGCCGCCAGGGCCGGGCCCTGCACCCGGGCGACGACGACCTGGGGGATCTCCTGGAGGGCGAGCATCACGTCGGTGCAGGTGCGCAGCAGCGCCCGCATCTCCGACAGCGGCCGTCCCGCCATGTCGCCGAAGTCGTGTCCGCTCGAGAACACCGGCCCCTCCCCCGTGATCACCAGCCCGGCGGCATCGGTCGCGGCGACCGCCTCGACCGCCTGGCCGAGCGCGCTCAACACGGCCAGGGACAGCGCGTTGCGGCGCCGCGCGTTGGTCAGCGTGATCGTCGCCACCGCGTCGCGGCGCTCGGTCCGGACCAGTGTGTCGTCCACGTCATCGCCTCCGCTCAGCTGTCCACCGTGACGGCCGCCTCCTCGGCGGCCTTCGCCTCCCACGCCTGGTCGACCAACCCGAGGACCGTGAACGGGACGATCGACGCCGTCAGCAGCGCCAGCCCCGGCACGAACGCGAGGAGGACCAGGACGTACAGCGCCACCCCGCCGAGGGCGATCCAGCGCCAGCGGGTCGACGGCGGATCCGACGGCCGCAGCGCGACGATCCCCGCCGCGCCGTAGCCGACGAGCATCCCGAGGGCCACGTCGAGCAGGCACAGCGGCAACCCGATCACGAGGAACACGCCCATCGCCTTGAGCAGCGCCCCGGCAGCGGCGTGACGACGTGATCCGAAGGCGACCACACCGAGCACGAGCGGGACGAGCGCCAGGCCCAGCGCGAGCGGGCCGCCGATGTCCGACCCCTGGTCGGCCGCCGCGGCCACGGCGCCGACGACCGGCCAGAAGCTGAACTGCAGCGCCACCGTGCCGGCGGCGATGGTCAGCCACCGAGCCCGCAGGCTCAGCGGCTGACCACCGGGGTGGGTCGTCACCCCTTGACAGCTCCGGCGGTCAGTCCGCGGACGAAGAACCGCTGGAGGGCGAAGAACACCACCATCGGCAACGCCATGGAGACGAACGCGGCGGCGGGGAGGATGTACTCGAACTGCCCTCTGGCCCCTTGCAGGTCAGCCAGCGCGACGGTGAGGACCCGCACCTCCGGCGTCCCGCCCAGGAAGACGAGCGCGACGAGGAAGTCGTTCCACACCCACAGGAACTGGAGGGTGGCGAACGCCGCCAGCGCCGGCACCGACAGCGGGACGATGAGCCGGGTGAAGATCTGCATGTGGCTGGCGCCGTCGACCTTCGCCGACTCGATCACCTCCGAGGGCAGCGAGCCGATGTAGTTGCGCAGCAGGTACACGGCCAACGGCAGGCCGAAGCCCGTGTGGGCCAGCCACAGCGCGGGGAACGACCCGACCAGGTCGAGGTCGGGGAAGATGGTGAAGGTCCCGATGTGCGCCCCGCCGGTGTACAGCCGGAGGATCGGGATCAGCGCCAGGTGGAGCGGCACCACGAGGAGCGCGACCACGAGCACGAACAGGACCTGACGGCCCTTGAACTCCATCCAGCTGAACGCGTACGCCGCGAACGCGGCCACGCCGAGCGGGATGGCCACGGCCGGGACGGAGACCGCCAGGCTGTTCAGGAAGGCGTTGCCGAACCCGCGCGAGGCGCTCAGCACCTCGCGGTAGTGGGCGAGGGTCCACTGCGCGGTGTCGAACGGGTTGGCCGTCCACCAGCCGCTCGACTCGATCTCCCCCCGGACGCGGAAGGAGTTGATGAGCAGGCCCAGGGTCGGGATCAGCCACAGGATGACGATGAGGAGGACCGCGACCTTGACCGGCCAGCGATCCCAGAGCGCCGCCCAACGGCCCTTGCCGCCGCCGGCGTCGTGGACCTCGCGCGGCTCCTGCTCGGACTCGGGTGCCGGCGCGGTCGGTGCGGGGGGTGTGGTGCTCATCGGATGGCCTCTTCCTCGCGGAACCTCCGCACGTTCCAGACCATGACGGGGATGACCGCGACGAACAGGACCGCGGCGATCGCGGCGCCCTTGCCGTAGTCCCTGTTGCGGAAGAACCACCGGATCATGCGCTCGGCGATGACCTCGGTCCCCGACCCCCCGTTGGTCATCACGAACACGATGTCGAAGACCTTCAGGACGTTGATGATCATCGTCGTGGTCACGACGACGATCGAGGACTGGATCGACGGGATGATGATCCGGAAGAAGATCTGGAGCTCGCTGGCCCCGTCGATGCGGCCCGCCTCGAGCAGGTCGGCGGGGACCGACTTGATGGCCGCGGACAGGATCACCATGGCGAAGCCCGTCTGCATCCAGACCATGATCACCATCAGGAACAGGTTGTTCCACGGCTCGATCGACAACCACGAGACCGGATCCATCCCGAGGCCGGTGAGGATGCCGTTGAGCAGCCCGCGCTGCTCGCCGAACACCTGGAAGTCGTAGATGAACCCCCACACGACGCTGGCGCCGACGAACGAGATCGCCATCGGCAGGAAGATCAGCGACTTGGCCGTGGCCTCCCCGCGGTCGAGGCGGTCGGCGAGCACCGCGAAGATCAGGCCGACCCCCACCGCGAGCGCCGTGACGACGACGATCCAGGCGATCGTGTTGCGGATGCTCCGGAGCATGGACGGGTCGGTGAACACGAACTCGAAGTTCTCGAGCCCGATGAACTCCTCGCCGGTCGGTCCCTGGAATGCCGTGACGACGGTGTTGATGGCCGGGTAGACGAGGAAGATGCCGAGCAGCAGCAGCGCCGGCCCGACGAACACCCACGGCCGGACGGACTCGCGCATGCCCACGGGGAGCAGGTCGACGATCCGGTCGGCGCCGAGGAAGGCGATGATCACACCGCCCACGCCGGTCACCACCGCGACGAGGGCGACCAGCGCGCGGTTCGCCTCGGTGTCGCGCATCCACACGAAGGCCCAGGCGACGATGCCGAGCACCGCGATGATGACGAGCAGGGCGACGATGCCCTCGACGGCCCGCCGCCCGGAGGATCGGTCAGGTGGTTCGGGCGCGGGCGCCCGCTCTGGAGCTGGAGGGGCTTCGGTCTGGCTCAAGACGTGTACCTCCCTGGAGACGGAGAAGGCCGGGAGCGCAGCGGTCGCGCTCCCGGCCCTGCCGTCTCAGTCAACCACTCCTACGGCCAGCTCGCCTCGACGTCGGCGAGGACGGACTCGAGGTCCGAACCGCGCATCCACTCGTTCATGGCGGTCCAGAACGAGCCGGAGCCGACCTCAGGCGGCATGAGGTCCGACGCGTCGAAGCGCGCCGTGCCCTCGCTGAGGGCGTTGACCACGGCCTCGGCCGACTGTGCGGTCAGCGGGTCGGAGTAGCAGTCGGGGCCGACCTCGAGGTTCGGCGAGATGCGGCTGATGCCCTCCTGGCTGCCCTGGAGGCACTGCGCCTCCTGGCCGCTGAAGACGTCGATGAACTCACGGACCTCCGGGGCGTCCCGGAAGATCACGCCCATCTCACCGGCGATCAGCGCGCCCTCGTTGCCGTCGATCGACGGGAACGGGAAGGTGTCGATGTCGGTCCCGAGCTCGGTGCCCTCGGGGAAGAAGGTGGCGGCGAAGGAGGCCTGGCGGTGCATCAGGCAACCGGGCTCCTCGGCGACCATCGGGTCCATGGCGTCGCGGAAGTCGATGTCCGGGATGGCGGCGGTGCCACCGAGGACGTAGTCGGAGTGGGTGATCTCCGCCATCGTCTCACCGGCGGACACGATCGCCGGGTCGTCGAAGGGGATCTCGTGGGTGACCCACTGGTCGTAGACGTCCGGGCCTGCCTGGCGCAGGACGATGTCCTCCATGAAGTCCGTCGCCGGCCAGCCGGTGGCCGCGTCGGAACCGGTGCCGATGCACCACGGCGTCTCGAAGCCGTCGGAGACCATCTGCTCGGTCAGGGCGAGCATGTCCTCGTAGGTCTCGGGGATCTCGTAGCCCTGCTCCTCGAAGACCGGCAGGTTGTACCAGACCAGGCTCTTGAAGTTGACGTTGGTCGGCAGGCCGTAGTGCTCGCCCTCGTACTCGCCGAGGGACAGGAGGTACTCGCCGAAGCGCGCCTCCAGGTCGGCGATGTCGAAGCCGAGGGTCTCGAGGGAGACGGCGTTGCCGGCCTCCGCCTGCTCGATCACCGCACCGGGCTGGGGGTACAGCGCGATGTCCGGCGGGTTGCCGCCCTCGACGCGGATCTGGATCTGCTCCTCGAAGCTGTCCGAGCCCTCGTAGGTGGCGCTGGCGCCGGTGTTGGCGTCGAACGTCTCGTCGATGACGGCGTTGATCGCGTCCGCCTCGACGCTGGTCGGGGCGCCGAACACGGTCACCTCGGTCCCGGAGATGTCCTCTCCGCCGCCGCTGTCGGCAGCTGCGTCGTCCCCGCCCTCGGTCTCCTCGGCTGCGTCGTCGGCCGGCGCGTCGGTCTCCTCGTCGGCCGCCGCGTCATCACCGGCCTCCTCGGTCCCCGTGTCGGTGCCCTCCTCGTCGCCGTCGCCGCCGCCGCACGCGGCGAGTCCCATGGCGAGGACGACGAGCAGCACCAGCCAGCGCTTCGTTGCAATCATCGGTCACCTCTATCAGCTCGTGGGCTCGACGTCATTCGCCGAGCGGGGTCGTAGGTTAGACGGCCTACTACCGCGATGGAAGGTCAAACGCCCTCAACGGGCGAGGTCGTTCGGCCCCATCGGCTGCAAACGCTATCATCTGCGGCTGGTGTGCACGCGCGGGACGCGGGCCGAGATGCCGCAGGTGACCTCGTAGGTGATGGTGTCGAGCCAGCGCGCCCAGTCCGCCGTGGTGACCGCGACCGCGTCGGGACCGCCGATCAGCCACACGTCGTCACCGCTCGCGTCGGTGGCCCCCGGCCCGAGGTCGACGAGGAACTGGTCCATGCACACGGTGCCGGCGATCGGGCAGCGACGGCCGCCGACGACGACCTCGCCGACGTTCGTCAGGCCCCGGCGGATCCCGTCGGCGTAGCCCCCGGCCACCGTGCCGACGACGGTGTCGCGCGCCGCGGTCCAGCGGAGGCCGTAGGACACCGACTCCCCGGCGGCCAGCGGCTTGACGAAGGTGAGGCGCGACCGGAGGGCCATCGCCGGGCGGAGCTCGTCGAGCAGGAT
This sequence comes from Euzebya sp., assembly GCF_964222135.1. Lineage (NCBI taxonomy): Bacteria > Bacillati > Actinomycetota > Nitriliruptoria > Euzebyales > Euzebyaceae > Euzebya > Euzebya sp. The sequence continues at coordinate 39,897 of NZ_CAXQBR010000074.1, read as the reverse complement.
CCCGGGTGCGGCCTCGTTGCCGTACAGCGCGATGCCGGGGCGGACCAGGTCGAGGTGCACGTCCGGGGTGAGGGTCGTCCCGCCCGAGTTGGCGAGGTGCAGCAGATCCGGGGCCAGGCCGGCCGCCCGCGCGCGACGGACCCCGTCGGCGAACCGCTCGGCCTGCGCGCGGGTGTAGCCGGCGTCCGGGACGTCCCCGACGGCGAGGTGGGACCACAGCCCTGCGACGCGGAGCCGGGGCGACGCGGCCAGATGCGCGAAGGCCTCGTCCCACGCCGGCTCCGGCAGGCCGACGCGGTGCATGCCGGTGTCGATCTTCAGGTGCACGTCCACCACCCGGTCGCCGGCCGCCGCGATCAGGGCCTGGGTGAAGACGTGGGTGTAGACCGTCGGGGTCAGCCCCGCGTGGAGCAGCGCGCCGGCGGCGGCGGGCGGCGGTTCGCTGAGGACGAGGATCGGCGCCGTGATCCCGGCGTCTCGCAGCTCCTCCCCCTCCTCCACCAGGGCCACCCCCAGCCAGGTCGCGCCGCCCTCGAGGGCCGCGCGGGCGACCGGGACGGCGCCGTGGCCGTAGCCGTCGGCCTTGACCACGGCCATCAGGTCGACCCCGCCGGCGTGGTGGCGCAGGACGCCGGCGTTGTGGCGGATCGCGTCGAGGTCGATCTCCGCCCAGACCGGCCGGTGGCGAGGTGGCGTCGGGGAGGGTTCGGGCGCCACGGTCAGATGCCCCGCTCGAGGGCGGCGGCGCCGAGGTGCTCGATGACCGTGCCCGCCGTGGTCGCGCGGATCGACACCGCCCGGCCGGCGAGGTCGCCGGCCAGGCCGTGCAGGTGGACCGCGGCGGCGACGCTCGGCGGTCCGGGCTGCTGGGCGACCAGCGCGGCCGTCACGCCCGTCAGCACGTCGCCGGTGCCGCCGGTGGCGAGCGCAGGGCTCCCCGTCGCGTTGATCCAGACCCGGCCGTCCGGCGCGGCGATGACCGTGCCGGGTCCCTTGGCGACGACGGTCGCCCCCCACTCCGCGGCCTTCTCGGCGGCCAGGTCCGCCCGTCGGGCGTGCACGCCGTGGCCGCTCAGGCCGGTGAGCCGGCCGAGCTCCTGGGCGTGGGGCGTCATGACCAGCGCCTCGCAGGCGTGCGCGCCGATCTGGTCCCGGTGGTCGCGGAAGGCGTTCAGGCCGTCGGCGTCCAGCACGATCGGCCGCTCGACGGTCGCCACCAGCCGGCGCACGGCGTGCTGGGTGCCGGGCGCCAACCCGAGCCCGGGCCCCATCGCGAGCACGTCCGCGCGCTCCATCGCCGAGCCGATGGCGTCGATGATCCCATCGACGTCGTCGGGCAGGCCGAGGGTCATGGCCTCCGGCACCGCGCCCGCGACGATCGGGGCCACGGCCTGCGGCGTCGCGACCGTCACCAGACCGGCCCCGCCCGCGAGGGCCGCCCGGGCGCAGAGGATCGCCGCGCCGGCCGTGCCCGGTGCGCCGGCGTAGACCGTCACGACCCCGCGGCTGCGCTTGTGGGCCCGCGCGGCGGCGACGGGCGCCACCCGCGGCAGGTCGGCGGGCTCGAGCACCCGAGCCGCCGGTGCGTCCTGGCCGTCCTGCACCCCGATCTCGCCGAGGACGAGCTCGCCGACGAGCTCGGCGCCGGGGGGCAGCCACAGCCCCCGCTTGTGCGCGCCGAGGGTGACGGTGAGCTGCGCGTCGACGGCCACACCCGGCACCCGCCCCGTGGCGCCGTCGACCCCGGTCGGGATGTCGCAGGCGACGACCGGCCCGTCGAAGCCGTTGAGGGCGGCCACCGCGATGCCGTAGACCCCGCGGGGCTCGCCGGTGGCCCCGGTGCCGAGCAGGCAGTCGACGGCCACGTCCGCGCCGACCAGGGCCGCGCCGATGGCGGACCCGTCGGTCGCCACGACGACCCGGCCGGCCTGCCGGCGCCACGCGACCAGCTCCCGCGCGGCGTCGTCGCCGAGCTCCTCGGGCGCCGTGACGAGCACCACGGTCGGGCTGGCCCCGCGAGCGGCGAGGTGCCGTGCGGCCGCGATCCCGTCCCCCCCGTTGTTGCCCTTCCCGCACACGAGGGCCACGCGCAGGCCGTGGCGTCGGTCCGCCACCCGCAGCACGCCTCGTGCGAGGTGCCCGGCGGCCAGGTCCATCAGCGCCGCAGGGTCGACCCCCCGCTCGAACGCGCGGGCGTCCATGGCCTGGACCTGGGAGGGGAGGAAGAGCGGGATCATCGCCGACCCATCCTGTCAGGTGTCGGTCCCCTCCGGTCAGCCCTCGGCGACGGCGTAGGCAGCGGCGACCGCGTCGGAGGTGGTGAGGGAGAGGTGGACGACGGCCACACCGCGCGCCTCGGCGACGGCGATGGCCGGGCCGCGCAGGACGACGGAGGGGCGGCCGACGCCGTCGCTGATCACCTCGACGTCGACGAGGGAGAACCCGCGCACGCCGGTGCCGATGGCCTTCGCGACGGCCTCCTTGGCCGCGAACCTCGCTGCGAGCCGCTCGACGCGGTCGGCGCACCCCTCCCACTCCGCGGACGTCCAGATGCGCCGCCGGAGCGACGGGGTCCGCGACAGCGCGGCACGGATCCGGTCGATCTCGATCAGGTCGATGCCGACCCCGACGATCACAGCGGGCCCCGGCTACTCGACGGTGACGGTCTTGGCCAGGTTGCGGGGCTGGTCGACGTCGCGGCCGAGCGCGACGGCGATGTGGTAGCCGAGCAGCTGGAGGGGCAGGACGGTCAGCACCGGGTACAGCAGCTCGTGGACGTCCGGGACGTAGATCACGTGGTCGGCGTGGGCCTTCACCTCGGTGTCGCCCTCGGTGGCGACGGCCAGGACGACCGCGCCGCGCGCCTTGACCTCCTGGATGTTCGAGACGACCTTCGCCTTGACGTGCCCGTCGGTGGCCAGGGCGATCACCGGCCCCCCGTCGTCGATCAGGGCGATCGGGCCGTGCTTCATCTCCCCGGCGGCGAACCCCTCGGCGTGGACGTAGCTGATCTCCTTCAGCTTGAGGGCCCCCTCCAACGCGATCGGCAGCCCGACCTGGCGACCGATGAACATCACGTAGTCGGCGTCGGCGAAGCGCCGGGCCAGCTCGGCGATCTGGTCCTCCGCGGCCAGGACGCGCTCCATGAGCGCGGGCAGGGCCTCCAACCGCTCGAGGACGTCGCGGCACTCCTCGGCGAACATCTGCCGGCGCTCCTGGGCCAGGTACAGCGCGAGCACGTCGAGGGCGACGACCTGGGTGATGAACGCCTTGGTCGACGCGACGGCGACCTCGAGGCCCGCGCGGGTGTAGATCACCGCGTCGGCGAGCCGGGCCAGCGTCGACCCGACGATGTTCGTGACCGCGACGACCTTCGCGCCCTGGGCGCGGGCGTACTCCGCGGCGGCGATGGTGTCGGCGGTCTCCCCCGACTGGCTGATCGCCACCACGACGGTGTTGGGGGTGAGGATCGGGTCGCGGTAGCGGAACTCGCTGGCGATCTCCACCTCCACCCCGATGCGGGCCCAGTGCTCGATGCCGTACTTGGCGACCATCCCGGAGTGGTAGCTGGTGCCGCAGGCGACGACGTAGACCTTGTCCGCGGCGCGCAGCAGGGCGGGGTCGAAGTCGACGGAGTCGAGCGCGATACGACCGTCGGCGTCGACGCGGCCGAGGAGGGTGTCGGCCACCGCGCGGGGCTGCTCGTGGATCTCCTTGGCCATGAAGTGGTCGTAGCCCTGCTTCTCGGCCGCCTCGACGTCCCAGTCGACGGTGTAGCGGTGCCCCTCCGTCGGGGTGCCGTCCAGGTCGGTGACGGTGATCCCGTCGGGGGTCAGCACCGCGACCTGGTCGTCCTCGAGCGCCTCGACGTCCGCGGTGTGGGCGATCAGGCCGGCGACGTCGCTCGACAGCAGCGCGCCGCCGTCGAGGTGGCCGAGGATCATCGGGGCGGCCCGCTTCGCCGCGACGATCACGTCGGGGTGGCGCCGGTCGATGACGGCGAAGGCGTACTGGCCCTCGAAGCGGGCGGTCGCGGCCCGGACGGCCGCGGGGAGGGACCCCTCGTACAGCGAGGCGACGAGGTGGGCGATCACCTCAGTGTCGGTGTCGGACCGGAACACCGCGCCGCGGCGCTCGATCAGCTCGGCCTTGAGCTCGGCGTAGTTCTCGATGATGCCGTTGTGGATGACGGCGATGTCGCCGGTCGGGTCGGTGTGGGGGTGGGCGTTGACGTCGTTCGGGACGCCGTGGGTGGCCCAGCGGGTGTGGCCGATGCCGATGTGGCCGGCAGGCCCGACATCGCCGAGCGCGTCGGTGAGGTTGGCGAGCTTGCCGGCCCGCTTCACCACCTCGATGCCCCCTCCGTCACCGATGACCGCGATGCCGGCGGAGTCGTAGCCGCGGTACTCCAGCCGGGCGAGCCCGTCGATGAGGATCGGCAGCGCCTGGTCGGCACCGGTGTAGCCCATGATTCCGCACATGGGGCCAGGCTACGGCGAGGGGCGGACCACCACGGCGTAGCCCTCCGGACCGTGGACCAGGTCGACGGGGTAGCCCAGGTCGAGGAGGCACGCCTCCGCCCGCCCGGCGACCAACCCGTCGTCGGTGACCAGCCGGTCGCCGTCCCGCGTCCCGCCGCCGGCCGCGCGGAGGACCAGGTCCCACTCCCAGGCCGCGGGGCTCGTGTCGCGGACCGGCGCGCCCTCCCCCGTCGCGAGCCGTCGGGCCAGCCAGCCACGGCCGTGGGGGAAGAGGTCCTCCGCGGGTGCGCGGATCAGGTCCGCGCCGGTCCCCGCGGCGCCGAGCAGGTGGCCGAGGCCGCGGATGCGGACGACCGGTACGCCGGCGGCCTTGTCGCGCACCAGGTCCGCGGCGCCCGCGAGCTGGTCGGCGACGGCGACCAGGGTCACCGACAGCGGCCGCCCCTCCCGGTCGACGGTGCCGCGCTCGTCGCGGAGGGCGGCGAGACCCGCCACGCCGAGCGCCACGTCGGTCTGGCCCTGCCGCCACGCCCGCCCGAAGGGGTCGCCCACGACCACGCCGACGTCGGCGGTGGCGGCCAGGTCGCGGCGCAGGGCGGCCGCGCTCGCGTCGGGATCGGCGGGGAGGAGGAGCACCCCGCCGCCGGGGACGTTGGAGGCGTCGATGCCGGCGTTCGCGCAGACGTGCCCGTGGGCGGTCCGGACGATCACCACGTGGGGGGTCTCCGCCACGACCTCGTCGGCCAGGGCCAGACGTCGGCGCGCGTCCTCGGGGGTCTCGCCGTCGCCGAGCGGCATGACCCGCCCCTCCGCCTTGGCGACGACCTTGGAGGCCACCACCACGATGTCGCCGTCGACCAGGTCGACCGCGTCGGCGATGAGTCGGGCGAGCGGGGCGCCCGCGGTGACCTCCCCGACCCCCTGGACCGGGGTGACCACGACCTCCCCGGTCATCGCGGGCCCGCGAGCCGGGTGCGGCGCGGGGTGGGGGGTGGGGTGGGGAGTGCTGGCCACCCGGATGGAATCGACACCGTCGCGGTTCCGGAGGGTGTCCGTGCAGACCGGCCCGTGGATGGATTCGACATCCGGGCGCTGATCTCCCGTGCACTCCACCGCTCTTCCGCACCAGTAGCCATCAGCACCCCCACCCCTCCCCCTCGAAGGTGTCGAATCCCTCCACGGGGGGTCCCCACCCCTCCCCCTCAGAGATGTCGATTCCATCCGCTGCGGGGAGCGGACTCCCCCCACGTGCGCCACCCCGCCGCCCATCAGGTGACCAGGCCGAGGGCCGTGCGGGCCAGGGCGGTGGTGACGTCGACGTCGGACATGATCGTGTCGGTGACCGCGACGGCGAGCCCGCCGGCGCGCAGCCCGTCCGCGGCGTCCGCGTCGGCGTCGTCGATGACCCAGGCGTCGAGCAGGTCGGCGTACAGCCCCGCGACGCCGGCCGCGGAGGTCTCGGCGCCCACGACCCCGAGCAGCTTGTCGGCCATCCCGCGCACGACCCGCCCGCCCACGATCGGGCTGACCCCCACGACCGGCTTCGCGGCCAGCTCCTCCCGGATGCCGGGGACGGCGAGGATCGTCCCGATCGACACCACCGGGTTGGAGGGGCAGAGCACGACGACGTCGGCGCGCTGGATCGCCGCGATCACGCCGGGGGCTGGCCGGGCTCGCTCGGCGCCGTCGAATCGGACCTGCGCCACGGGGGGCTCCGCGCGCTCGCCGACCCACCAGCGCTGGAAGTGCAGGCGGTGGCCGTCGACCGTCTCGATCATCGTGGTGACGTCGTCGTCGGTCATCGGCAGGAGGCGGAAGGGGATCGCCCACGCGTCGGTGATCACCCGCGTGGCGTCGCTGAGCCGCCCGCCGCGGCTGAGCACCTCGGTGCGCACCAGGTGGGTGGCGATGTCCCGGTCCCCGAGGGTGAACCAGTCCGGACGGCCGTAGCGATCCCGCAGCTCGGTGGCGACCGCGAAGGCCTCGTCGGCACGCCCCCAGCCCTGCGCGGGGTGCACCCCGCCGCCGAGGGTGTAGGTGATCGTGTCGAGGTCCGGCGAGACGTGGAGCCCGTGGACGGTGATGTCGTCGCCGGTGTTCGCGACGACGGTCAACCGCGCCGGGTCGACGGCGCGGACGAGCCCGCGCAGGAACCGCGCCGCGCCGATCCCCCCTGCCAGAGCCACCACGTCCATGGCGGGACAGGCTAGCCACGGTGTCCCCCCACCCCTCCACGGGCAGGGTTGGGGCCATGGGCATCAACCTGATGATCGAAGGGCAAGAGGACGTCACCTGGGCGCAGTGGCTGGCGCTGGCCGACGCGGCGGAGGACGCCGGGTTGGAGGGCCTGTTCCGCAGCGACCACTACGCGAGCGTGCAGGGCCGGACCGAGCGCGGGTCCCTCGACGCGTGGGCGACGCTGTCGGCGCTGGCCGCCGTCACCGAGGACATCCTGCTCGGGACGATGGTGTCGCCGACGTCCTTCCGCCACCCCTCGGTGCTGGCCAAGCAGGTGGTCACGGCCGACCACGTGTCCGGCGGTCGCGTGCAGCTCGGGATCGGGGCAGGGTGGAACGAGCTCGAGCACCGGATGTACGGCTTCGACTTCCACGACACGTCGACCCGCTACGACGTGCTGGCCGAGCAGCTCGAGATCATCACCCGCCAGTGGACCGAGGACGCCGTCGACTTCAGCGGCACCCACTACACCCTCGAGTCCTGCGGGGCGCTGCCCAAGCCCCTCGGGCACATCCACCTGATCATGGGCGGTGCCGCCGGACCGCGGGGGGCCCGCCTCGCCGCCACGTACGCCGACGAGTACAACACCACGTTCCCCTCGATCGACGCCGTCACCGAGCGGCGTGGACGGCTGGACGCGGCCTGTGAGGAGGCGGGACGCGACCCCCTCCCCCTCTCGATCATGACCGGCTGCATCCTCGGCGAGGACGACGCCGACGTGCGCCGCCGCGCCGAGCGGCTCATGCAGATCTCGCAGGCCGAGGGTGATGTCGAGGGGTGGCTGGACGGGCTCCGCCACGAGTGGGTCGTCGGCACCGTCGACCAGGCCCAGGAGCGGCTCGACGCCTACCGCGAGGCCGGCGTCAGCCGGTTCATGCTGCAGCACCAGCTCCACGACGACCTCGACATGGTCGAGCTCATGGGTCGCCTGCGCTAGCTGGTGGGTCGCCGGGCGGCGGCGCTAGCCTGACCGCCCATGACCCAGGCCCCCGCCCGCACCCACGCCATGCGGCGGGCGCTGGCCCGCGCCGACGCCGGAAAGGTCCTCAACGCGGACGAGGCGACCACGCTCGTCGGCGCGCGGGGCGAGGACCTGATCGCGCTGATGGGCGTCGCCGCACGGGTCCGGGACGGCGCGTTCGGCGACACCGTCACCTACAGCCGCAAGGTGTTCATCCCCCTCACCCACCTGTGCCGCGACACCTGCGGGTACTGCACGTTCGCCTGGCCGCCCAAGGGCGACATCCCGGCGTTCATGTCGATCGACCAGGTGGTCGAGGTGGCCGAGCAGGGCCGGCGGGCGGGGTGCAAGGAGGCGCTGTTCACCTTGGGCGACCGCCCCGAGGCGCGGTACTCGGCGGCGCGGCGGTGGCTCGACGAGCGGGGCTACGACTCGACCCTCGCCTACCTGCGCGCCGCCGCGATCGCGGTGATCGAGGCGACGGGGTTGATCCCCCACCTCAACCCCGGGGTGATGAGCTGGACGGAGATCGCCGCGCTGAAGCCGGTGTCCGGGTCGATGGGGATGATGCTCGAGACGGCCGCCGACCGGCTCGGCGAGAGGGGGATGCCGCACCACGGGTCGCCCGACAAGGTGCCGGCCGTCCGGCTGCGGACGATCGAGGACGCCGGCAAGCACGCGGTCCCGTTCACCTCCGGGATCCTGATCGGGATCGGCGAGACCCACGCCGAGCGGGTCGACGCGCTGATGGCGCTGGCGGCCACCGCGAAGCGGTACGGCCACCTGCAGGAGGTCATCGTCCAGAACTTCCGGGCCAAGCCGGACACCGCGATGCGCCACGCGCCGGAGCCCGACCGCGACGAGCTGCTCGCGACGATCGCCGTCGCCCGGCTGCTGCTGCCGACGAAGGTGCACCTGCAGGCGCCGCCGAACCTCTCCCCCGCCGACGTCGAGCAGATCGTCGGCGCCGGCATCGACGACTGGGGCGGCGTCTCGCCGGTCACGCCGGACCACGTCAACCCCGAGGCGCCCTGGCCCCACCTCGACGAGCTGGCGGCCCGGACCGCAGCCGCGGGGAAGCGCCTGGTCGAGCGGCTGTGCGCGTACCCGAGCTACGTCCGCACCCCCGACCCGTGGCTGGCGGGGCCGATGCGCCACGTCGTGCGGGCCCTCGCCGGTCCCGACGGGCTGGCGGTGGAGGGACGGGTGCCCACCCCGCAGCGCTGGCAGGCCCCCGACGCGCTCGAGGCCGTCGGCGACGACGGCCGCTGGACCGACGCGGCGGCGGGGGACGGGGTCACCGGCTGGTCACGGGGTGAGGGGGTCCTGCGGGCCGACGCCGCCGACGTGTCCGGCGACACGGCGCTGATCGCGGCGGAGGAGCTGTCGTCGCGCCGGCAGCGGTCCACGCCGGCACCGCGGGTCCGGGTCGACGGGGACGTCGAGGGCATCCTCGACCGGGCGGTCGACGGGACACCGCCCACCGAGGCCGAGGCGCTCGTGCTGTTCGGTGCCGAGGGGCCTGACCTCGCGGCGCTGTGCGAGGCGGCCGACGCCGTGCGCGCCGACCGGGTGGGGGACGTGGTGACCTACGTCGTCAACCGGAACATCAACTTCACGAACGTCTGCTACGTCGGCTGCCGGTTCTGCGCGTTCGCCCAGCGCCGCGACGACCCCGACGCCTACACCCTCTCCCTCGACGAGGTCGCGGACCGGGCGGCGGAGGCGTGGGCGGTCGGCGCGACCGAGGTGTGCATCCAGGGCGGCATCCACCCCGACCTGCCAGCGGACCACTACGCCCGGATCATCCGGGCCGTGAAGGACCGGGTCCCGGACATCCACGTGCACGCGTTCAGCCCGATGGAGGTCGTCACCGGGGCCACGCGGGCGGGTGTCTCGATCGAGGCCTTCCTCGGGTCGCTGCGGGACGCCGGGCTGGACTCGATCCCGGGGACGGCTGCCGAGATCCTGGACGACGAGGTCCGCTGGGTCCTGACCAAGGGCAAGCTGCCCGCCGACGCGTGGGTCGAGGTCATCAGCACCGCGCACCGGCTGGGGATCCCGTCCACGTCGACGATGATGTTCGGCCACGTCGACGAGCCCCGCCACTGGGCCGCGCACCTGTGGCTGCTCCGACGGCTGCAGTCCGAGACCGGCGGGTTCACCGAGTTCGTCCCCCTCCCCTTCGTCCACGCCCAGTCGCCGATCTACCTGGCCGGTGTCGCCCGCCCGGGTCCGGCGTGGGAGGACTCGCTGCGCGTCCACGCGGTCGCCCGCCTCGTGCTGCAGGGCCAGATCGACAACGTGCAGCTGAGCTGGGTGAAGCTCGGCGTCGAGCGGGCGGTCGAGCTGCTCCGCGCCGGCGTGAACGACCTCGGCGGGACGTTGATGGAGGAGACGATCAGCCGCATGGCCGGGGCGGACCACGGGGTGAAGAAGGACCCGTCGGAGCTGCGCGCCCTCGCGGCCGCCGCGGGCCGCCCGGTGGCGGAGCGCTCGACGGACTACCGGGTCATCGCCCCGGAGGGGATCAGGACCCCGCCGGCGCCGGTGGCCTGACGGGGGCGGTCCGGGCGCGGGGTGGTCCAGGCGCGGGGCGGTCCAGGCGCGGGGCGGTCCGGGCGCGGGGCGACGTAGGCCCCGAGCGGGGCCTACGTCGCCGTGAGGCGAGATAGGCCCCGATCGCGCTGAACGTCGGCACACGTGCGAGCTGGGCTGGGCGTGGGATCGCGCCGAACCTCGCCGTCAGGCGAGGTAGGCCCCGATCGCGCCGAACGTCGGCACACGTGCGAGCTGGGCTGGGCGTGGGATCGCGCCGAACCTCGCCGTCAGGCGAGGCAGGCCCCGATCGCGCCGAACGTCGGCACACGTCGCGCGGGCGGAGCCCCTACGGCTCGCGCGGGCGCAGACCTCGCCGGTCGAGCAGCGGGTCGAGCGTCGGCGGGCGGCCTCGGACGTCGGCGAAGGCCTGCATCGGGTCGACCGAGCCGCCGCGGGCCAGGAGCCGCTCGCGGAAGATGTCGCCGTTCTCGCGGCGGAGGCCGCCGCGCTCGCCGAACCACTCGACCAGCTCCGCGTCGAGGATCTCCGACCAGAGGTAGGAGTAGTACGCCGCGGCGTACCCCCCGGCGAAGATGTGGGCGAAGTAGGTCGAGCGGTAGCGCGGCGGGATGGCGTGGACGTCGACGCCGGCGTCGCGCAGGGCGCTCGCCTCGAACGACTCGACGTCCTCTGGGGCGATCGCGGTCCCCGCGGGCAGCCGGTGCCAGGCCAGGTCGAGGAGGGTGGCGGCCAGGTACTCGGTCGTGGCGAACCCCTCGCCGTAGCGCCTCGACGCCTGCAACCGCTCGATCGCCGCGGGGTCGAGCGGCTCACCGGTCTCGTGGTGGACCGCGTAGCCGCGCAGGATCTCCGGGTCGAACGCCCACATCTCGTTGACCTGGGAGGGGAACTCGACGAAGTCGCGCGGGACCGAGGTACCCGAGAACCGCGGGTAGGTCACGTCGCTGAACAGCCCGTGGAGGGCGTGGCCGAACTCGTGGAAGGCCGTCTCCACCTCGTCGACGGTGAGGAGAGGCGGCTGTCCAGCGCCGGGTCTGGGGGCGTTCAGGGTCAGGGTCACGACCGGACGGGCGTCGAGCAGGTGGCTCTGGTCGCTGAGGGTGGTCATCCACGCGCCGCCGCGCTTGGAGTCCCGCGCGAACGGGTCGACCAGCGCCAAGCCGATCCCCGAGCCGTCGGCGTCGAACACCTCGTAGGTGGTGATGTCGGGGTGGTAGGTCGGCAGGTCGGGGCGGGGCTGGAAGGTGATGCCGTACAGCCGGGTCGCCGCCGCCAGGATCCCGTCGACCAGGACGCGCTCGAGCTCGAAGTACGCGCTGAGCTCGGACTCGTCGACGCCGAAGCGCTCGCGGCGGACCCGCTCGGCGTAGAACGCCCAGTCCCACGGCTCCAGCGGGCCCTCGTGCCCGTCGGCGTGCAGCAGCGCCTCGAGCTCGGCTGCCTCCACGGCGGCGTTGGCCACCGCGGGTCCGACCAGCCCGCCGAGGGTGGCCATGACCGCGTCCACGTCATCGGCGGTCTGGTCGGCGAGGACGTGGTCGGCGTGTGTGGCGAAGCCGAGCAGGGCGGCCCGCTCAGCGCGGAGCGCCGCGATCTCGACCAGGAGCCCGCGGGTGTCGTGGTCGCCGCCGAGGCCGCGGGTGGTCGCGGCCCGGTGCAGCCGCTCGCGGGTGCGGCGGTCGGTGAGGGAGGCGAGGGCTGGCTGGCCGGTCGGCAGGACGAGGGTCAGCAGCCAGCCGTCGAGTCCGCGGGCCTCGGCGGTGGCCGCGGCGGAGGCCATCGCGCCGGCGGACAGCCCCGCCAGGTCGGCGGGGTCGGTGACGTGCAGCGCGTTGGCGGTGGTCGCGTCCACCAGCGTGGTCTTGAACGCGGTCGTCAACGTCGACAGCCGCTCGTTCATCGCGGCCAGCCGCGCCTTGTCATCGTCGTCCAGGTCGGCGCCGGCCAGGGTGAAGTCGAGGTGGGTCCGCTCGAGCAGGCGGCGCTGCTCGGCGTCGAGGCCGAGCTCGTCGATGCGGTCGTGCAGCGCGTCGACCCGAGCGAAGATCCGCCCGTCCAGGCGTAGCGCGTCGGCGTGGGCGGCCAGGGCGGGGGCGATCGCCTCGTCGTGGGCGCGGACGTCGTCGTCGATGACCGAGCTCGACCGGGTGAAGTGGACGGTCAGGACCCGGTCGAGCAGCTGGCCGGACCGCTGCAGAGCCTCGAGGGTGTTCCCGACCGTCGGGGGCTCCGGGTCGGTGGCGATGGCCTCCCACTCCTCCCGCTGGGCGGCGATCCCCGCCTCGAACGCCGGCATGACGTGCTCGGCGCGGATCCGGTCGAACGGCGGCAGGCCGTAGGGCAGGTCGCTCGGGTCGGCGAACGGGTTGTCGTCGGACAGCATCTGGTCAGGCTGCCACGTCGGGCCCGTTGCCGGCCACGCCGCCGCTGGCAACCTCGGTGCGATGCCCACCGAGTCGTCGCCGGTCGGGTCGGCCGTCGTCGACCGACGTGCCCTCCGCGCCGTCGCGGTCTCGTTCTTCGTGAACGGGATCCTCATCTCGAGCCTGCTGCCCCGCTACCCCCAGGTCGCCGCGCAGACCGGCGCGGACGAGGCGGCGTTCGGCCTGGCCCTGGCCGGTGCGGGTATCGGCGGGCTCGTGGGCGGCCTGGGCGCCCCCCTCGTGGCTCGGTCGGCCGGGGTCGTGCGCGCCACGGCGCTGATGGGCGTCCTCACCGCCGCATCCGTCATCGCCGTGGCCCTGGCCCCCGGCGTGCTGGCGCTGGCGACTGCGCTCAGCCTCGCCGGGTTCGCCGACGCCGGCCACGACATCTCGATGAACGAGGCCGCGCTCGGCGAGCAGTCCCGGCGGGACCGGTCGATCATGGGACGCCTGCACGGCATCTGGTCGGTCGGGTCGACCGGAGGCGGAGCCGTCGGCGCCGCGATGGCCGGGCTGGGCGTCCCCGTCGGCGCGCACATGGCTGGCGTCGCGGTGATCGCGGTGGCGCTGCAGCTGTGGGCTGCGAGCCGCATGCGGGAGCGGACCAGCGTCGACGCGAACGGTCGCACGGGACGTGCGGAGGTGACGCCCCCCGCTCCCGGGATCGCCCCCGCGAGCCCACGCCGGATCCGGCTCAGCGGGCACGGGTGGCTGGTCGTCGGCGGGCTCGTCTTCGCCACCATCGCCACGGTCCTGGCGGAGCAGTCGCCACAGGACTGGTCGGCGCTGATGCTGCGACGCGCGCTGGACGCCCCCGCAGGCCTGGCCGGGATGGGCCCGGTCGTGTTCAGCGCGGGCATCCTGGCCGGCCGCGCCGTCGTGGACCCCCTCATCGACCGGCTCGGCCCCCGCACGGTCATCCGGTTCGGGAACGGCGCCGCGGCCGTCGCGATGGCCGTCGGCCTGCTGGCAGCGGGGACGACCGCCACCGCGTGGCCCGCCCTGGTGGCGCTGGCCATCGCCGGAGCCGGCGTCGCCGGCAACTTCCCGCTCCTGTTCGGCGCCGGCGACCGGATCGCCGCGACCCTCGGCCTCCCCCAGGGCATGGGGGCCAGCATCGTCGGCACCGCCCCGCGCCTCGGGATCCTGGTCCTGCCGGTGGTGATCGGCGCGGTGGCCTCGGCCGTGGGCCTCATCGCAGCCGTGGGGTTGACGGCTGTCGGGTCCCTCCTGGTCGCGGCGGTCCTGCCGCGCATCATCGCCCCCCGCGAGCCGACGGCCTGAGCCAGATCGCCGGTCCCTCAGGCGGCGGGGAGCAGGCGCCTGACCACGTCGGCGAGGTCGTCCGCGTGGCGACGCGCGTCGTCCATCGTCAGGGCCTCGACCATCACCCGGACGATCGGCTCGGTGCCGGACGGCCGCAGGAGGACGCGCCCGCCGTCACCCAACTCGGCTTCGACGGCGCTCACGGCGTCCCACACCCCCGCGGCGTCGTCGAGGGCGCGCTTGTCGACCCCCGCGACGTTGACCAGCACCTGCGGGAGGCGGGTCATGATCGTGGCGAGGTCCGCGAGCGACGCGCCCTGGTCGACCATCGCGCTCAGCAGCAGCACGGCGGACAGCACCCCGTCGCCCGTGGTCGCGTGGTCCGTGGAGATCAGGTGCCCCGACTGCTCGCCGCCGAGCGGGTAGCCGGACGAGAGCATGTGCTCGAGGACGTAGCGGTCACCGACCTTGGTCTCGACGACGTCGATGCCGAGCTCGGCCATGCAGCGCTTGAACCCGAGGTTGGTCATCACCGTGGTGACGACCCCCTCCAGCCCCGTGGTCCGCGCGCGGTGGGCAGCCAGGACCGCGAGGATCATGTCCCCGTCGACGATGTCGCCGTCCGCGGTGCAGGCCACCACCCGGTCGGCGTCGCCGTCGTGGGCGAGGCCCAGGTCGGCACCCTCGGCGACGACAGCCTTCGCGACGTGCTCGGGGTGGTTCGACCCGACCCCGTCGTTGATGTTCGTGCCGTCCGGGATCGCGGCGATCGCGGTGACCTCGGCGCCCAACCGGCGCAGGACGGTGGGCGCGACGTGGCTGGCCGCCCCGTTCGCGCAGTCGACCACGACGTGCAGGCCGCGGAGGTCGATGCCCCCGGCGGCGGCGACCAGGTGGGCGATGTAGGTCTCGACCGCTCCCGGCACGTGGGTCTTCCGGCCGATCGCGGTGCCGGTCGGGCGGTCGGAGTCGAAGCGCTGCAGCAGCTCCTCGACGCGGGCCTCCTCGGCGTCGGTCAGCTTGTGGCCGGTCGCGCCGATCAGCTTGATGCCGTTGTCGGCCACCGGGTTGTGGCTGGCCGAGATCACGACCCCCGCCGTCGCCCCGAGCGCTGCGGTCAGGAACGCCACGCCGGGCGTCGGCACCACGTCGAGGACGACGGCGTCCCCGCCGGCGGAGCAGATCCCCGCGGCGACGGCGGATTCGAGCATCTCCCCGCTCGCCCGCGGATCGCGTCCGATGACGACGCGCGGCCGGGGCGCCCCCTCCTCCCGGAGGGTGCGGACCAGCGCCCGGCCGATCCCCAGCGCGAGCTCGGGCGTGATCTCGTCGTTGGCGACCCCGCGGACGCCATCGGTGCCGAAGAACTGGCCCATGGGTCTCCCTTCTACCTCCTCCAGGCCCCTGGACGGCACGACGGCCGCACCGGCGGAGCGGTGCGGCCGTCGAGTGAGGGCTAGCGCTTGGAGTACTGGGGGGCCTTGCGGGCCTTCTTGAGGCCGTACTTCTTCCGCTCGACCTGGCGGTCGTCTCGGGTCAGCAGACCGGCCTTCTTCAGCGGCGGGCGCCACTCGGGGTCCTGAGCCTCGAGCGCACGGGCGATCCCGTGGCGCAGCGCACCGGCCTGGCCGGAGATGCCGCCGCCGTGGATCCGCGCGATGACGTCCCACTCACCCATGGTCTCGGTGACCTTGAAGGGCTCGTTGATCGTCATCTGCAGGATCTCGGTGGGGAAGTAGTCGTCGAGGCTGCGGCCGTTGATCGTGAACTGGCCGGTGCCGCGGACGAGGCGCACGCGGGCCACGGACCGCTTGCGGCGGCCGGTGTGGATCTCGCGGCTGCGGCCGGCGACGGGGGCGTCCTCGGCCGTCGGCTCGAAGGATTCCAGGGATTCGAGGCTGCTCATCGGTGGGGTCCTCTAGTTACTGCGCGGCCAGGGGCTGCGGGTTCTGGGCGTCGTGCGGGTGCTCGGGGCCGGCGTAGACCTTGAGCTTGCGCAGCTGCTTGCGGCCGATCGTGTTCTTCGGGAGCATCCCCTTGACCGCGTCCTCGACCAGGCGCTGGGGGTTGTCCGCCAGGACCTCGCCGATCGGCTTGCCCTTGATGCCGCCCGGGTAGCCGGAGTGGGTCCAGGTCCACTTGTCGCGACCCTTGTTGCCGGTCAGCCGGATCTTCGAGGCGTTGACCACGATCACGAAGTCGCCCATGTCCATGTGGGGCGCGAAGGTGGGCTTGTGCTTGCCGCGCAGGATGTGGGCGACCTGCGTGGCGAGACGGCCGAGGACCATGCCGTCGGCGTCGACGACGTGCCACTTCGGGTCGATGTCGGCAGGGGTTGGGGAGAACGTGCGCATGGATCGGTCCGCTGGGATCGGAGGTGGGCGGCTGGGTCGGGCGCGCTCGCGTGCGTCTGCGGGTGCATCTGGCGCGGGGCCCGGCGCGGCGCCGTCGGTGGGCGGGTGTGGACGCAGAGCCCACCGCCACGCCTCGGCGCGGACAGCACACTGTACTCGGGGGTCCGGAAGGGCTGCAACCGACCCGGCGGCAGGGGCGGACGGCCCTCATCTGCACCTCGTCCGGTCGCGGTCCCGGGTCATCGCCACGGTGTCCGGTCGCGGTCCCGGCCAACTGCACGTCGTCCGGTCGCGGGGTCCGGCCAACTGCACGTCCCCGGGCACCCTCCGGGAGAACGTGCGGTCAGTCGAGGGCGGGCGCCGGACGACGTGGGGATGGCGACCGACGAGCGTTGCACGGGCGTTGCAGGACCCCACGGGCCGGGCCCGGCCGGCCCTCCGCCCCGTACCGTCGCGGCGAGATCGACCCCGACCCCGGAGAGAGCCGTGTCATCGAACCCCCTCATGGGCCTGGCGAAGCGCTGGCTGACCGAGCAGCTCAGCACTGACCGTCGCGCCGAAAGGCGCGCAGGGTCGCGCGGCGCCGATGAGCGCATCGACGCCATCGAGTACGAGGCCCGCCGGGAGTCCGAGCGCCAGGTCGGTGACCTGCTGCTGCCGGGCCTGCGGCGTCGGCTCGACGAGCAGGAGGCCCGTCGCGAGGCCCGTGAGGCCGCGGAGGAGGCCGAGCGCCGGGCGGCGCTCCACGTCTCCCACGGCTGCGCGCTCGTCGTGGCGGGCGACCTGTCCGGGCCGCTCGCCGCCACCCTGCGGGTCGACGCCGAGCGAGCGGACGACCTGCTGCTGGTGACCGTCGAGCCGGACGTCGACGAGGGAGCCGTGCCGTTCCGCGCGCGCTGTCCCTCGCCATCCCCGGGTACCGCGGCCCGGGCACCTACGACCTCCGGGCGGCCCACGACGACGACTGGGACCCGCTGTGGTTCGCCCTCGTCCTGGACCTCGAGGACGAGCACTTCTTCTGGGAGCCGTCGACCGGCCCCTGCACCGTGGCCGTCGACACCTCCGGCCGGGCCACGGTCCACATGGCGTTCAGCGACGCCGGCAGCCGCCACGTGGTCCTGACGGGATCGATCGACCTGCCCCCGGGCGTCGTCGGCCCGCCGGCGCCGCCTCAGTAGCGGACGCCGACCAGGGACAGACCCTGGGGTGGGGCGACCGGTCCGGCGACGGACCGGTCGCGGGCGTCGAGCACCTCGCCGACCCAGTCGACGGGACGGCGACCGCGACCGACCTCGACGAGGGTCCCCGTGATCGAGCGGACCATCTGGTGGCAGAACGCGGTCCCGTCGATGCGGACGAGCACGAGGCCGGCGGGTCGGGACCGCCGCACCGCGAGGCGGGTGACGGTCCGCATGGTCGTGCCCTCCACCCGGCGCCCGTCGGACAGGCGGATCTCCCGCCGGCGGCAGAAGCTGGCGAAGTCGTGCTCGCCCACCAGCGACTGACCGGCCGCGTCCATGGCGTCGACGTCGACGGGCTCGGTGTCGTGTCGCCCGATGTGCCATGTGTCGTGGCGCCACAGCGGCGGCATCGCCCGCGCGTCGCACAGCCGGTAGCGGTAGCGGCGCAGGGTCGCTGAGAAGCGGGCGTCGAAGCTCGCCGGCACCCGGCGGATCCGGTGGACCGTGATCGCGGGGCCGACCATCCGGTCGAGGATCCGCGTCAGCTTCGGCAGGTCGGCCAGCCACCCGGCGTCCGCGGGGACGTCGGCGTGGACGGTCTGGGCCTCGGCGTGGACGCCCCGGTCGGTCCGCCCGGCCACGACCGTGCTGACCGCGACCTCCCCCCGGGTCAGGACACGCGACAGGGCGTCCTCGAGGACGCCCTGCACGGTGTGCTGATCAGGTTGTGCGGCGAAGCCCGCGAAGGGCTCGCCGTCGTAGGCCAGGTCGATCCGCAGGCGGGTGGTGGGCTCGCGCACGCGATCCTCCTCCCCGCACGGGGACGAGGGGGCCTACTCCTCCTCGTCCGCGTCGGCCTTCGGGTCGTCGCCAGACGCGTCGTCCGACGCGTCCTCGTCCTCGGGAGCCTCGTCCTCAGCTGACTCGTCCTCAGCAAGGCGCGCCTCGACGTCCTCGGGGCGGACCTCAGGACCGTCCTCGTCGTCGTCGGCGTCCGCCGCCGCGGAGGCGGCGAGGTTCCGCTCGGTGATCCGGCCGGCCTCGACCGCGTCGGCCTCGGTGTCGTCGACGTCGTCCTCGGGCACCTCGTAGGTGTCCGCGCCCGCGTCCTCGGCGGCCATGATGGCCTCCTCGCGCTCACGGGTCGTCCGGGACATGTTGCCGCGCTGGCGGCGCAGGCTCCAGCGACGTCGCGGTGCCTCGGTCAGGGCGTTCTCGCCCTCCTCGCCCACGACGGCGTCGACCAGCTCGATCACGGCCATCGGGGCGTTGTCGCCCTTGCGGGGCCCGATCGGCGTGATCCGCGTGTACCCGCCGTTGCGGTCCGCCGCGGCGGGACCGATGTCGGCGAACAGCTTGTGGACGACGTCCTTGTCGCGGATGACCGTCAGGACCTGGCGGCGGGCATGCAGATCGCCGCGCTTGGCGAACGTGATCATCCGCTCGGCGACGGGCTGCATCGTCTTGGCCTTGGACTTGGTGGTCCGGATGCGGCCGTGGCGGAACAGCTCGGTGGCGAGGTTCGCCACCATCATGTTGTGGTGCTTGGCCGACCCGCCGTAGCGGGGGCCCTTCTTGGGCTTGGGCATGTCAGATCAGGCTCCGTGGTGGCGGCCAGGTGGGGCGCTCGGCTAGCCGCTGTAGCCGCCGTAGTCGGCCAGGCTGAGGCCCATGTCGTTGAGCTTCGCCTTGACCTCCTCGATGGACTTCTGGCCGAAGTTCCGGATGTCGAGCAGGTCCTGCTCGGTCTTCTGGACCAGCTCGCCGACGGTCGAGACGCCCTCGCGCTTGAGGCAGTTGTAGGACCGGACGCTCAGGTCCATGTCCTCGATGGGGAGCGCCAGGTTCGGCGACATCGGCCCGACCGGCTCGACCGCGCCGGCGCCGATGGACAGGCCGCCGGGGCCGCCCTCCTCGAAGTCGCTGAACAGGTCGAAGAGGTCCTTCAGGGTCTCGCCGGCCGAGGACAGCGCCTCGGACGGGCTGACCGACCCGTTGGTCTCGACGTCGAGGATCAGCTTGTCGTAGTTGGTCATCTGCTCGACGCGGGTGGCCTCGACGCGGTAGGTCACGCGGGTCACCGGCGAGTAGATCGAGTCGACCGGGATCACGCCGATCGGCATGTCGGTCTTCTTGTTCCGCTCGGCGGTCACGTAGCCGCGGCCCCGCTCGACGGTCAGGTACATCTCCACGCGGCCCTTGCGGTTCAGCGTGGCGATGTGCAGGTCGCGGTTGAGGATCTCGACCTCGCTCGGCGCGGTGATGAAGTCCGCGGTGATCTCACCGGGGCCCTCACCGCCGAGGAAGATCTCGACCGGCTCGTCGGAGTGGCAGCGCAGCACCAGGTCCTTCAGGTTCAGGACGATGTCGGTGACGTCCTCCTTGACCCCCTCGACGGAGGAGAACTCGTGGAGGACGCCCTCGATGCGCACGCTGGTGACCGCCGCGCCGGGGATGCTCGACAGCAGGGTCCGGCGCAGGCTGTTGCCCAGGGTGTAGCCGAAGCCGGGCTCGAGGGGATCGATGGTGAACAGGGAGCGCAGACCGTCGATCTGGACGTCTTCGACGATCGTGGGGCGCTGAACGATCAGCACGGTGGTGGTCGCCTCCCGGGGCGTCGCGACTGGGGTGTGGAGGGGTGGAGGGGTGGCGGGGCTACTTCGAGTACAGCTCGACGATGAGCGGCTCCTGGACCGGCACGTCGATCTGGTCGCGCGTGGGGTCGTTCAGGACGCTGATCTGCCGCTTGTCCTGGTCGAGCGAGACCCAGCCGGGCTGGTTGCGGTTGCCCAGCAGCTCGAGGGCGCCGATCACCGGGACGATCTCGCGGGAGCGGTCCCGCAGGGTGATGACGTCGCCGACCCGGACCTCGTAGGACGGGATGTTCACGGTCCGGCCGTTGACCTTGAAGTGCTTGTGGTTCACCAGCTGGCGGGCCTCGCGGCGCGTCCGCGCCAGGCCCCCGCGGAACACCACGTTGTCGAGGCGCTTCTCGAGGTAGATCAGCAGGTTCTCACCCGTCAGACCCGTCTGGGAGGAGTTGGCGCGCTCGTAGTAGTTGCGGAACTGCCGCTCGAGCACGCCGTAGATGCGCTTCGCCTTCTGCTTCTCGCGCAGCTGCAGGAGGTACTCGCTCTCCTTGATGCGGCCGCGGCCGTGCTCGCCAGGCGGGTAGGGGCGCTTCTCGAGCGCGCGGGCGGACTTGACGTTCGCGTGCAGGACGGTGCGCTCACGGCGCGACTGCTTCGCGATGGGGCCGGTGTAGCGGGCCATGGTGGGAACCTCTTCTCTCTACCAGGAGCGGCGGGGCGTCAGACCCGGCGCCGCTTGGGAGGGCGGCAGCCGTTGTGCGGGATCGGCGTGACGTCGCGGATGCCGTTCACCTCGAGGCCGTTGGCCTGCAGCGAGCGGATCGCGGTCTCGCGGCCGGAGCCCGGACCCTTGACGCGGACGTCGACCTTGCGCATCCCGAAGGTGTCGACGGCCTGGCGGGCGGCCTTCTCGGCGGCCTGCTGCGCCGCGTACGGCGTCGACTTGCGGGAGCCCTTGAACCCGACGTTCCCCGCCGACGCCCAGGAGACGACGTTCCCCTGCATGTCGGTGATCGAGATGATCGTGTTGTTGAACGACGAGGTGATGTGGGCGACCCCGTGCGGGACTGTCCGACGTTCCTTCTTCTTCCCGCGCTGGCGGGCCTTCTTCCCCTGAGCCATGGGTGTGGTTCTCCTGGTCTTCTCGTTGGGTCATGCGGTTGCGTGACCCGCCCCGGCCTTCACCCGCCTGCGGCGGGAAGCGGTCGACCCCCGACCCGACCGGCTGATCGGAGGTCCGGTGCGGTCGCCCGCTACTTCGCCTTCTTCTTGCCCGCGACGGTGCGCTTGGGGCCCTTCCGGGTGCGGGCGTTGGTGTGGGTGCGCTGCCCGCGGACGGGGAGCCCGCGACGGTGGCGGATGCCCTGGTAGGACCCGATCTCCACCTTGCGCTTGATGTTCTGCGCGACCTCCCGGCGGAGGTCACCCTCGATCTGGTACTCGTTCTCGATGTAGGTCCGCAGCGCCTGCACCTCGGAGTCGCTCAGCTCACCGATGCGGGTGTCGGGGTTCACCTCGGTTGCTGCGAGCGCCTCGAGGGCACGGGTGCGACCCACGCCGAAGATGTAGGTGAGGCCGATCGCTGCACGCTTGTTTCGCGGCAGATCGACACCGGCGATTCTGGCCATATCGGATGCGATCCTGTCGATTGACGGAGGCGGTTGGGGCACCACGACCATGCGGTCGTGTACCGTGCTGCTCGTCGGGTCGGCGCGGGTGCGCTGAGCGCGTCAGCACCAGGGTGTCGCCGAACAGCAGAAACATCCGCGCGAACGCGGGGACCCGGCAGTGTAGCGCGGCCCCTGCGGGTCGCCAACCCCCGCCGACCGGGTGGTGGGAGGGGCAGCTACCGGGCGACGCCGTGCTCGAACGCCCAGACGACCGCCTGGACGCGGTCGCGGACCCCCAGCTTCGAGAACACGTTGGACACGTGGGTCTTGACCGTGGCCTCGCCGACGACGAGCTCGGCGGCGATCTCGGTGTTCGACTGGCCGGTCGCCATCAGCCGCAGCACCTCGACCTCCCGCTCGGTGAGCCGCTGGAGCGCCGGGTCCGGGACCGACAGCGCGGGGCCGGCGGCGAACGCCTCGACGATCCGCCGGGTCACCGACGGGCTCAGCAGCGAGTCCCCCGCGGCGACGACCCGGACGGCGTCGACGAGCTGGGCCGGGGGGGCGTTCTTCAGGAGGAAGCCGCTCGCACCGAGGCGGAGGGCGCTGAAGACGTAGTCCTCGCGGTCGAACGTGGTCAGCACCAGCACCTTCGGGGGTGACGGCAGGGCCATCACCTGCTCGGTGGCCTGCAGCCCGTCGACCTCGGGCATCTGGATGTCCATCAGCATGACGTGGGGGTTCAGCGCCCGGGCCAGCCTGACCGCCTCACGCCCGTCACCGGCCTCGCCGACGATGGTGATGTCCGGCTCGGACTCGAGGATCATCCGGAAGCCCGAGCGCACGAGGTGCTGGTCATCGACCAGCACCACCTCGATCAGGTCGCCCGGATCCGAGCCCGTGCCCGCACCTGTCACGCGCGCGCCGCCGGCTCGGGGGCTGGGACCGGGGCGATCGGCAGCAGGGCCGCGACCCGGTAGCCGCCGCGGGGCGCCGGCCCGTGGTCGAAGGTGCCGCCCAGCATGGCGACCCGCTCGCGCATGCCGAGCAGCCCGCGCCCGCCGCCTGGCCCCGTCGCCTCGCCGTGGCTGGTCGGCGTGCCGTTGACGACCTCGACCTGCAGCGCCTCGGACAGGTAGCTGAGCACCACGGTCGTCGCGGCGCCGGGCGCGTGGCGCAGCACGTTGGTCAGCGCCTCCTGGATGATCCGGTAGGCGGACAGCTCCACCGACGACGGGACGGGCCGCTCACGGCCGATCACCCGCAGGTCGACCCCCAGCCCGGCGCCCCGCATCGACCCCACCAGCGCGTCGAGGCCGTCGAGGGTGGGTTGGGGCTCGTCCACCCCGCCGGCGTGCTCGCTGCGGAGGATGCCGACCAGGCGCTGGAGCTCGGCCACGGCCTGGCGGCCCGACTCCTCGACGTTCGCGAGGGCGCCGGTGGCGGCCTCGGCGTCGCGGGCCATGACGTGGCGGGCCGCGGCGGCCTGGACGCCCATCACGCTGACGTGGTGGGCCACGACGTCGTGGAGCTCCCGGGCGATCCGGACCCGCTCCTCGGTGACGGCCTGCTGCGCCCGCGCCTCCCGCTCGGTGGCCAGCTGCTCGGCGCGGCGGGTCAGCTCGAGCTCGGCCTCCGCGCGCTTGCGCGTCGAGTCGCCGAGCGCCCAGGCGGTGACGTAGAAGGCGACGTTGATGCCGATGGTGAAGGTGAGGGCCAGCGCGGCGTCGAAGTCGACGGCCTGCGCCTCCTGCACCAGGGCCACCACGACGGCGACCAGCCCGCCGGCGAGCGCCAGTCCGCGCGCCAGGTCCCGCCGGCCCTTGTCGGCCTCGTAGGCCCCCGCGGCGTGGATGGTGAGGTACACGGCGACCGACGACATCAGGCCCTCCGGCACCTGCAGCAACCGGAAGGCGACAAACCCGAGGCCCACCCAGGCGCAGACCCAGGCGGGGGCGACCCGCCGCCAGGCGACGGGGACGATGAGGAGGAGGAACGCCACCCAGTCCCCCCACGCCGGGAGGTGGCTGATGAACATCGCGTCCTCGTCGTCGAACCCCTGCGCGATGAAGAGGTTCAGGCCGCCGAGGACCAGCATGAGGCCGAGGATCCCGAGGTCACGGCGGTCCGGGCGGTCCAGCCGACCGGGGAGGCGTGCGACGGGTGGGGCGGTCACGGCCGGAAGGCTACGACGGCGACGGCGTCGCGACCCTCCCCCTCCCGGGGGAGATCCGGTTCCGCCGACGGTCGGATCCCCTCCCCCGCCGTCGGCCCTACCGTGCCCAGCACGACCCCACGACCCAGGAGATCACCACCCATGCTGGAGATCGACGACCTCCACAAGCGCTACGGCGACATCGTCGCCCTGGACGGCTGCTCGTTCGCCGTCACCCCAGGGCGCATGCTCGGCTTCCTCGGCAAGAACGGCGCCGGCAAGACCACGACGATGCGCGCGGTCTTCGGGCTGCTCACCCCCGATCGGGGTGAGGTCCGCTGGGACGGCCACGTGGTGACCGACGCCGACCGCGTGCGCTTCGGCTACATGCCCGAGGAGCGCGGGCTGTACCCGAAGATGAAGATCGCCGAGCAGCTCACCTACTTCGGCCGCATCCACGGCATGGCCAAGGACGCCGCGCGGGCCGCGGCGGAGCGCTGGCTGACCGACCTGGACCTGGGCGATCGCCTCGAGGACCCCCTCGAGGACCTCTCCCAGGGCAACCAGCAGCGCGTGCAGCTGGCCGCGGCGCTGATCCACGACCCGGACGTGCTGGTGCTCGACGAGCCGTTCAACGGCCTCGACCCGATCGGCGCCGGCACGATGGCCCGGGTCCTGCGGGACCGGGCAGCCGCCGGCACGGCGGTCGTGTTCTCGAGCCACCAGCTCGACGTCGTCGAGGACCTCTGCGAGGACGTCGCGATCATCGACCGCGGGCGGATCGTCCGCACCGGCGAGGTGGAGTCCCTCAAGTCCGCGTCGTCGTACCGCATCGTCGAGCTGGACCTGACCGACGCCCAGGCCGCGGTGCTCGGCGACCTCGACGGGGTGCTCGAGACGCGCTACGAGGCCGGCCGCCACGTCCTGCGCGTCAAGCGGGACATCGACATCCGCCGGCTGCTCGCCACCGTCGACTCAGCCGAGGGCGTCGAGCACTTCGTCTTCACCACCCCGTCGCTCACCGACCTGTTCAAGGAGGCCGTCGCATGACCTCGTTCGAAGCCCTCAAGCTCGTCACGATGCGGGAGCTGACCCAGCGCGGGCGCTCCAAGTCCTACGTGCTGGGCGCGGTGTTCACCCTGGTCCTGCTCGGCGCGGCCATCCTGTTGCCCCAGGCGCTCGGCGGCGGCCCGGTGGAGGAGCACGTCGGATCCCTCGGCGAGGGCAACGACGCGATCCTCGGCGCCACCGAGTCCCTCCTCCGCGAGCGGAGCGACCCCGATCGCGAGCTCACCTTCGAGGTCACGACCTTCGACAGCGAGGACGACGCGCGTGCCGCCCTGGCCGAGGGTGAGATCGAGCTCGTCCTCGTCGACGGCGAGTCGATCCTGCGCCAGGGCTCGGCCGGCTTCGGCGGCTCGGACCTGCAGGACACCATCCAGGAGGCGGCGGGCGTGTCGACCCTCGAGGACCGCCTGGAGGGCACCGGCACCAGCGTCGCCGACGTGACCGCGGCGCTGAGCGGCGATCCCCTGCCGGTCCGCACCGTCCAGGGCGAGGCGGACGCGGACCTCGAGCTCGCCCGCAGCCTGATCGCCTACGGCGGCATGTTCCTCCTCTACATGGCGATCCTGCTGTACGGCCAGTGGACCCTCAGCACGATCGCCGAGGAGAAGGCCAGCCGGGTCGTCGAGGTCCTGCTGGCGACGTTGAAGCCGTGGCAGCTGCTGGCCGGGAAGGTCATCGGCGTCGGCCTGCTCGGCCTGGCGCAGTTCGTGGTGACGGTCCTCTGGATCCTCGCGCTGATCAGGGTCACCGACACCTTCGAGCTGCCGGCGATCCCGATCGACTCCGCCGTCTCGCTGATCGTGTGGTTCATCCTCGGCTACGCGCTCTACGCGGTGCTCTACGCAGGGGTCGGCGCGCTGGTCAGCCGGATGGAGGACGCCCAGTCCGTCGCCGGTCCGGTCGCCGTGATCGCCGTCGTCGGCTTCCTGGTCAGCTTCCAGGTGCTCGACGACCCCTCCGGGGCGCTCGGGCGGATCATGAGCTTCGTGCCCTTCACCGCACCGTTCGTCGTCCCCATCCGTGTGGCGTACGCCGAGATCGGCATCGCCGAGCACCTGGCAGCCGTCGCGGTCACCGCGGCCGTCACGGCGGTGCTGGTCCGGATCGCCGGGCGCATCTACGCCGGTGGGCTCCTGCACTTCGGGCGGCGCCTGAGCCTGCGCCAGGCCTGGCGGTCCGCCGAGGCGCGCTGACGCGTGCGGGGCTTCGGCCCCCGCGAGCTCGTCCTCGTGCTGCTGCGCCGCATGGCGGACCTGCAGCCGGACCTGGTCGCCGACGCCCGCTCCCGCATGGGGGCGGGCGTCGTCGAGCAGCGCGACGCCAACCGGCGGTGGCAGGCGATGCTGCGGTCGGGGCGGTTCCCCGGCGGCGTCCGCCGCTACGCCGCCGTCCTGGGGGCGCCGGACGCCACCTCGACGGTCCGCGGCACGGGCATCGACCTGGTCGCGAGCCGCTGGGCGCTCGGCGAACCGTGGCCGGACCTCGAGTGGCAGGTCGTCGGCCTCGAGACGGGCGAGGTCGTCACCGAGGGCCTCGTCCGGGCGGCGGGGCGGCCGGCGCCGGCGATCGGCCGGTTCTCCGACATGCCCCCGTGGTCGGCGGTGCTGGGCGAGGTCATGGCCGCCCACCCCGATGTCCGCCAGGCCGACCCGCTGGTCACCAGCCGGTGGGCGCTCGACCTGGACGAGGGCGGGACGCGCTGGCGCGCGACGTTCACCTGGGGGCTGCTCCAGGTGGTCGAGCCCCTCCCCCGCCGGTAGGGCCCTACGCGCCGACGAGCTGGACGGGGATCCGGTCCGGTTCGGCGAGCGGGTGGGCGGTCTCGTCGCTGCGCGCGGTCAGCACCCAGGGACCGTCGGGGGTGATCGCGACGGTGTGCTCCCAGTGGGCGCTCAGGTGCTGGTCGGCGGTCACGACGGTCCACTCGTCGTCGAGGGTCACCGTCTCCTCGGTCCCGAGGTTGAACATCGGCTCGATCGCCAGGACCCGGCCGGTGGCGAGCTTCGGCCCGCGACCGGCGCGGCCGTGGTTCGGGACCTGCGGGTCCTCGTGGAGGGCGCGACCCACGCCGTGGCCCACGTACTCCCGCACGATCCCGTAGCCGTGGCGGACGCCCACGGCCTCGACCGCGGCGGAGATGTCCCCGATCCGCTGCTTGGCGCGCGCGGCGAGGAGACCGGCCCAGAGGCCCTCGCGGGTGACGCGGACCAGCTCGGCCACCTCGGGCGCGACGGCGTCCTCGCCGCCGACGATCCAGGTGCACGCCGAGTCGGAGTAGTACCCCTCCAGCACGCAGCCGGCGTCGATCTTGATCAGGTCGCCCTCGTCGAGGACGGTCTCGGGCGACGGGATGCCGTGGACGATCTCGTCGTTGACCGAGGCGCAGAGGGTGCCGGGGAACGGCATCCGCGTGCCCACGCCGCCGTAGCCCTTGAAGGCCGGGACCGCGCCGTGGCGGACGATGTAGTCCTCCGCCATCGCGTCGAGCTCACCGGTGGAGATGCCCGGGCGCACGGCCGCGGCGAGCATCTCGTGCATGTCGGCGATGATCTTGCCCGACCGGGCCATCACCTCGAGCTCTGAGGGCGACTTGCGGATGATCATCGCCCCACCGTAGCGCCGCGCGGGGCGGCGACACCGTCAGCGGCCGGCGGTCTGCACCTCGCGGCAGGCGCCCAGCACCCGCTCGCGGACCTCCTCGATGCTGCCGAGCGCGTCGACGGCGATCAGCAGACCGGCCCTGCGGTAGTGCGGGATCAGCTCGGTGGTCTGGTCCCGGTACTCCTGCATCCGGCGCTTGAAGACCTCGTGGTCGTCGTCGTCCCGGCCGTCGGTGGCCTGCCGCTTGGCGATGCGGGCCTCGAGCTCGGCGTCGGGCACCTCGAAGTGGAGGACCGCGTCGAGGTCGACGTCGAGCATGGCCATCATCCCGCTGAGGGTGTAGGCCTGGCCGACGGTGCGCGGGTAGCCGTCCAGCAGGAAGCCGCTCTCCGCGTCGGCCTGGCGCAGCCGGTCGGCGACCATCCGGTTCACGACCGTGTCCGGCACGAGCTCGCCGCGGGACATGTAGCCCTTGGCCTCCTTGCCGAGCGGCGTCTCGCCCTTCACGTTCGCCCGGAAGATGTCCCCCGTGGAGATGTGGGGGATGCCGAACTCCTCGACGATGGCGGCCGACTGCGTTCCCTTGCCCGCACCCGGCGGGCCAAGCAGTACCAATCGCACTTCGCGTGCTCCTCCCACGATCGTCGTCACCCCGCGCCGTGCACGGACAGTCGGGTCACTCTACGGCCTGCCCGACGGCGGCCGCACATCCGTCAGCCGCGGATGAAGCCCTCGTAGTGGCGCTGCATGAGCTGGCTCTCGAGCTGCTTCATCGTCTCGAGCCCGACGCCGACCACGATCAGCAGCGTGGCCCCGCCGAGCGGGAACTGCACGTTGCCGAGGGCCAGCACGACGAGGGGCAGGATGGCGAGCGCACCCAGGTACAGCGACCCCGGCAGGGTGATGCGGGTCAGGACGCGATCCAGGTACTCGGCCGTCGGGCGACCCGGGCGGATGCCCGGGATGAACCCGCCGTACTTCTTCATGTTGTCGGCCACGTCGATCGGGTTGAACGTGATGGCCGTGTAGAAGTAGGCGAAGAAGATCGTCAGCGCCAGGTAGGTGGCGATGTAGACGGGGTGGCCGCCGGTCGCGAAGTAGCGGTTGACGAAGTTCGTCAGGCCGTCGTTGTTCACGATCGAGGCGCTCAGCTGCGGCAGGTACAGCAGCGAGGACGCGAAGATGATCGGGATCACGCCGGACTGGTTGACCTTCAGCGGGATGTAGGTCTGCTGGCCGCCGTACTGGCGTCGGCCGACCTGGCGCTTGGCGTACTGGACGGGGATGCGGCGCTGGCCCTGCTCGACGTACACCACGCCGACGATGAGGATCAGGCCCACCAGCACGAACACGGCGAACAGCACGGTGTTCTGCTGGTAGATGGCCGAGAACTGGCCGGGCAGCGCCGCGAGGATCGCCGCGTAGATGATCAGCGACATCCCGTTGCCGATGCCGCGCTGGGTGATCAGCTCACCCAGCCACATGATGAAGGCCGTGCCGGCGGTGAGGGTCAGGACCATCAGCGCCCGGATCGGGACCGAGTCGTCGGGGATCAGCCCCGCGGTGGGGATCGTCCCGCCGAACAGCTGGCCGGATTCGATCAGCACGATCAGGCCGGTCGACTGCAGGATCGCCAGCACCACGGTGACGTACCGGGTGATCTGGGTGATCCGCGCCGTGCCGGTCGCCCCCTCCTTCTGCCACTCCTCGAGCTTCGGGATCACCACCGCCAGCAGCTGCATGATGATGCTGGCGGTGATGTACGGCATGATCCCGAGCGCGAAGACCGCGAGCTGGGTCAGCGCGCCCCCGCTGAAGAGGTTCAGGAGCGCGGCGACGCCGCTCGCCTCGGCCTGCTGCAGGATGCCGTCGAGGACCTGGTAGTCGACCCCCGGGATCGGGATGACCGATCCCAGCCGGTACACCGCGATGATCGCGAGGGTGAAGAGGATCTTCCCCCGGAGGTCCGGGATCTTGAAGGCGTTCGCGAAGGCGCGGAACATCTAGGTCAACTCCGTTCGGGCAGGGACCCGACGTGGGGCCACGTCAGGTCCATGCTGGCACGACTGCCGGCGGGTCAGCGGGTCAGGCGCTGGACGGTGCCGCCGGCGTCGGTGATCTTCGCCTCCGCGGACTTCGAGAACGCGTGCGCCGACACGGTCAGCGACGTCGACAGCTCGCCGTCGCCGAGGATCTTCACCCGCTCCTCCGCGTCGCGGAGGAGGCCCTTCGCGGCCATGGCGGCGGGGTCGA
The DNA here is from genome assembly GCF_964222135.1 of Euzebya sp. Lineage (NCBI taxonomy): Bacteria > Bacillati > Actinomycetota > Nitriliruptoria > Euzebyales > Euzebyaceae > Euzebya > Euzebya sp. Next base: position 10,153 of record NZ_CAXQBR010000074.1, on the reverse strand, counting down.
CGGTCGCGCCGGCCTCGAAGGCCGACTCGAGCCGCGACACGTTCACGCCGACGTACTCCACGCGGTTCCGGGGGGTGAAGCCGGGCAGCTTCGGCAGGCGGCGCTGCAGCGGCATCTGCCCGCCCTCGAACCCGAGGGGGACGTTCTTCCGCGCGCCGGTGCCCTTGGTGCCGCGGCCGGCGGTCTTGCCCTTGCCGGCGGCCTCGCCGCGACCCTTGCGCGTCTTGCGCCGGGTCGAGCCGGGAGCCGGCTTGAGGTCGTTGAGCTTCATGGTGGACTACTCCTCCTCGTCGGACGCCGGCTCGGGGTCGAGCGCCGCGTCCGCGACGTCGGGGTTCTCCGACGTGCCGCCCTTGACGGCCTTCCCGCGGGCCGGGTCGATCTGCGGGGTGTTCTGGACGACGTCCGCCGAGCTGTCGGCACCGGTGCCGGCGACGCCCTGGTCCTCGAGGAGCTCCTCGGTCCTCTCCGAGGGGCCCTCGACGACGCCGACGACGCCGGGCTCGCCGGTGTCGGCCACGGAGACCGCGGTCCGCACGGCCCGGGCCGGCACGGTGGTCCCGTCGGGGACCTCCTCGACGACGACCAGGTGGTTGATCGTGGCGACCATGCCGCGGAACTCGGGGCGGTCCGGGACCACCACGGTGTGGCGGATCCGGCGCAGCCCGAGGGACCGCAGCGTCGCGAGCTGGTTGCGCTTCGCGCCGTTGGACGACTTGACCTGGGTGACCTGCAGCGCCATGGCTCAGGCACCCGTCCCGGACGTGGCCTTGCCGGTCATGTTGGCGTACATCTTCGGCGGCATGAACTCCTCCATCTCGAGGTCGCGCATGGCGGCGACGTCCTGCGGGCGCTTCAGGCTCTGCAGGCCGGCGACGGTCGCGTGCACGACGTTGATGGGGTTCGGGGTGCCGAGGGACTTGGCCAGCACGTCGGTGATCCCGGCCGCCTCGAGCACGGCGCGCACCGGGCCACCGGCGATCACGCCGGTACCGGGGGCGGCGGGCTTCAGGACGACGCGACCCGCGCCGTGCACGCCGATGACCGGGTGCACGATGGTCTTCTGGATCATCGGCACGGCGAAGAGGTTCTTCTTCCCGATCTCGACGCCCTTCTGGATCGCCGCGGGGACCTCCTTGGCCTTGCCGTAGCCCACGCCGACGGTGCCGTTGCCGTCACCGACGACCACCAGGGCGGTGAAGGAGAACCGACGGCCGCCCTTGACGACCTTGGCGACGCGGTTGATCGCGACGACCTTCTCCTCGTACGGGCTCTTCTCCTCGGGACGTCCGCCGCGGCCGCCGCGGCCACCACGGCCGCCGCGGCCGCCGTCGCGGCCACCTCGGGGGTTGTTGGGGGGGTTGTAGGCCATGATGTGAGTCCTTCTAGAAGGTCAGTCCGGCGTCACGGGCGGCGTCGGCGAGTGCCTGGACGCGCCCGGCGTACCGGTTGCCGCCGCGGTCGAAGACGACCTGGTCGATGCCCGCGTCCTTCGCGCGCTCGGCGACGAGTCGGCCGACGGCCTTCGCCTCGCCGACCTTGCCGTCGCCGTCGGGCGAGAAGGACGCCTCGGTCGAGGACGCGGCCGCCAGCGTGGCGCCGGCGCGGTCGTCGATGACCTGGGCGTAGATGTGGGTGTTGGAGCGGTACACCGCGAGGCGGGGACGCGTGGCGTCGCCCTGCACCTTCTTGCGGAGCCGGAGGTGGCGGCGGTCCCGCCCCGTCCGGCGTGCGTCGGTCTTTGCCATGGCTTACCCGGCCGCCTTTCCTGCCTTGCGGAGGATGTGCTCGTCGGCGTACTTGATGCCCTTGCCCTTGTAGGGCTCCGGCGGACGCAGCGACCGGATGTTCGCGGCGATCTGGCCGACCTGCTGCTTGCTCGCGCCGGTGATCGTGATCTGGGTCTGTGACGGGGTCTCGAACGTGATGCCGTCGATGGCGGGCACGTTGACGTCGTGGCTGAAGCCGAGCTGCAGCCTGAGGCCCTGGCCCTGCATCGCGGCGCGGTAGCCGACGCCGACGATCTCGAGGGACTTGGTGAACCCGTCGGTGACGCCGGTGATCATGTTGGCGACCAGCGTGCGGTAGAGCCCGTGGAGCTCGCGCGAGCGCCGCTCGTCGTCGGGGCGCGTCACGACGACCTGGTCGTCCTGCACGGCGACGTCGACGCCGTCGTGGAGGGCCTGGGTCAGGGTGCCGCGGGGGCCCTTGACGGTGATGGTGTCCGTGGACAGGGTCACGTCGACCCCGCTCGGGATCGGGACCGGTTCCTTGCCGATGCGACTCATGGTGTGTTCGTGTCCTTCCCGCCTACCAGACGTAGGCCAGGACCTCGCCGCCGACGCCGCTGCGTCGCGCGTCGCGGTCGGTCAGGAGGCCCTTCGAGGTCGAGACGATCGCGACGCCGAGGCCGCCCAGCACGCGGGGCAGCTCGTCGGACTTCGCGTAGACGCGGAGGCCGGGCTTCGACACGCGGCGCACGCCGGTGAGCACGCGCTCGCGGTCCTTGGTGTACTTGAGGGCCAGGCGCAGCGTGGCCTGGGGGGTCGTCGGCTCGACGACGTAGTCGCGGATGTAGCCCTCCTGCTTGAGGATCTCCGCGATGGACGCCTTGAGCTTGGACGACGGCATGTCGATCAGCTCCGTGTACGCCAGGTTGGCGTTCCGGATGCGGGTCAACATGTCAGCGACCGGATCGGTCATGCTCATCGTTGATCTGCTCCTCGGGGTTTCCGGGATCCTCCGCGGTGGGCGGGACCCGGGACTTCCCAGTCGGTGTGCGTGGTGGGGTCGGGGTGGTGGGGCGGCCGCTAGACCAGGTCGGCGGTCGCCTGGACGAGGCGCTGCATGGCCTCGGGCGCGGGCTCGCCCTCTTGGCGGATGAAGGGGAACCCGAAGGCGTCGAGCAGGGCGCGGCCGTGCTCGTCGGTCCGGGCGGTGGTCACGAACGTGATGTCCATGCCGCGGACCGCGTCGATGTCGTCGTAGTCGATCTCGGGGAAGATCAGCTGCTCGGTGATGCCGAGGGTGTAGTTGCCGGCGCCGTCGAACTTGGACGGCAGGCCGCGGAAGTCGCGGATCCGGGGGATCGCGACCGTCAGGAGGCGGTCGAGGAAGTCCCACATGCGCTCGTTGCGCAGGGTGACGCGGGCGCCCACGGGCATGCCCTCGCGCAGCTTGAACGTCGCGATCGACTTGCGGGCGCGTCGCAGCTGGGGCTTCTGGCCGGTGATCGTCGCGAGCTCGGCCATCACCTTCTCGATGACCTTCGAGTCGGCGACTGCTTCGCCGACCCCGACGTTCACCACGATCTTCTCGAGCCGCGGCACGTCCATCACGTTGCCGATGCCGAGCGACTCCATCAGCTCGGCCCGGAGCGTGTTGACGTACAGGGCCTTCAGGCGGGGGCGGTAGCGGACCTGCGCACCGTCGGCGGTGACCTCGGTGGTGGTCGTCATCTCGGTGTCGGACATGGCTACTTGAACTCCGAATCGCACTTGCGGCAGAAGCGGGTCTTCTCCCCGTCGACGATGCGGGCACCGACGCGGGTCGGCTCGTCGCAGGACGGGCAGACGGGCATGACGTTCGAGCTGTGGACGGGCACCTCGACGTGCTCGATCCCGCCCTCGCGGGCACCACGGCCGGTCATGCGGACCTGGCGGTGCCTGGTCGCGATGTTGACGCCCTCCACCATGACCTTGTCGGCCTTGGGGTAGACGTTGACGACGCGGCCCTGCTTGCCCTTGTCCTTGCCGCTGATCACCACGACGGTGTCGTCCTTCTTGATGCGCTGCATCAGATCACCTCCGGGGCGAGGGAGACGATGCGCATGAAGCGGTTGTCGCGCAGCTCGCGGCCCACCGGGCCGAAGATGCGGGTCCCTCGGGGGTTGTTGTTCGCATCGATCAGCACGCAGGCGTTGTCGTCGAAGCGGATGTAGGTCCCGTCCCGGCGGCGGCGCTCCTTGCGGGTGCGCACGACGACCGCCTTCACGACGTCGCCCTTCTTGACGTTCGCCTGCGGGATCGCCTGCTTGACGGTGGCGACGATGACGTCGCCGACGCCGGCGTAGCGCGCACCGGACCCGCCCAGCACGCGGATGCACAGCACCTCGCGCGCGCCGGAGTTGTCGGCGACGCGGAGGCGTGTCTCTTGTTGGATCATCGGATTGGCTCCTGGGGTCCGGGCGAAGCCCTGGGATTACTTGGCGCGCTCGAGGATCGCCTGGACTCGGAAGCGCTTGTCCTTGCTGAGCGGACGCGTCTCGACGATGCGGACGCGGTCGCCGACGCCGGCGTCGTTGGTCTCGTCGTGGGCCTTGTAGCGGGCCGACTTGGTGACGAACTTGTGGTACTTGGGGTGCTTGACGCGCCGCTCGACCAGGACCACGACGGTCTTGTCCATCTTGTCGGACACGACGATCCCGTCACGGACCTTGCGGGCGTTCCGGCCTGACGCCGCCATCTCCTCCTCGGCGGCGGCGCTGGTCTCGGCAGCGCTGGTGGTGGCGTCGGACATCAGCTGGTCTCCTCGCTGGCGGTGGCCCGGAGGGCCCGTTCGCGCTGGACGGTCATCACCCGCGCGATGTCGCGGCGGGTGCCCTTCAGGCGCTTGTAGTTGTCGAGCTGGCCGGTGGCGAGCTCGAAGCGCAGGTTGAAGAGCTCGGACTTGAACTCCTCGAGCTTCTCGTCGAGCTCGGTGTCGGACAGTTCTCGCAGTTCCTCGGCTCGCATCTAGGAGCCACCTCCCTCGCGTGCGACGAAGCGCCACTTCACGGGCAGCTTGTTGCCAGCCAGGCGGATCGCCTCGCGGGCGACCTCCTCGGGCACGCCGGCGATCTCGAACATGACGCGTCCCGGCTTCACGACGGCCACCCAGCCCTCGGGCGAGCCCTTTCCGGACCCCATGCGGGTCTCGGCCGGCTTCTTGGTGTAGGCCTTGTGCGGGAAGATGTTGATCCACACCTTCCCACCGCGCTTCATGTAGCGGGTCATGGCGATTCGGGCGGCCTCGATCTGCCGGGCGGTGACCCAGCCGGCGCTCAGGGCCTGGATGCCGTACTCACCGAAGGTGACATCGGATCCGCCCTTGGCGAGGCCGCGCTTGCGGCCGCGGTGCTGCTTGCGGTACTTGACGCGCTTTGGGGCGAGCATCGTCTCTCCTAGGCCTTGTCGCCGTCGTCCGGGTCGCCCAGGGCGTCGGACCACTCGTCGCCCTGGTCGGGCTGGGACGGGGTGGGCTCGGGCGTGGCGTCGGCGGCCGGGGTCGGCTGCGCGGCGTCGGCGTCCTGGGCGTCGGGCTGGGGGGTGGGGTTCTGGGGCGAGTCCGTCGCGGAGGACTGCTGGGAGGGGATGGGGGCCGGGTCCGTCGGATCCACCAGCGGCGTGGGCGCGCTGGTCGGGTCCGGGCCGACCGGGGTGGTGCCCTCGGGGGCCTCCTCCTCGGCAGCGGCCATCTGCTTGGCGACCTGGGCGGACACCTGGTCCGCGGCGGCCTGCTGGGCAGCGGCCTGCGCGGCGCGGGCCTCGGCCTCGATGCGCTCGCGCTCGCGGCGGGCCCGGGCGCGGGCGAGCCGCTCCTCGCGGTCCTCGCCCTGGGGCAGGACGTCACCGGTGTAGCTCCAGACCTTGACGCCGATGCGGCCGTAGGTCGTGCGCGCCTCGTCGAAGCCGTAGTCGATGTTGGCGCGGAGGGTGTGCAGGGGGACCTGGCCCTCGCGGTACCACTCGCTGCGGCTCATCTCCGAGCCGCCGAGGCGGCCCGAGCACTGGACGCGGACGCCCTTGGCGCCGGCCTTGATGGCGTTCTGGACCGCGCGCTTCATCGCACGCCGGAACGACACGCGGCCGCGCAGCTGCTCGGCCACGTTGTGGGCCGTCACCTGGGCGTCGAGCTCGGCGCTCTTGACCTCGTTGATGTTCAGCTTGATCTGCTTGCCGGTCATCTTCTGGAGCGTCTCGCGGATGGCGTCAGCCTCCGCGCCGCGACGGCCGATGACGATGCCGGGCCGGGCGGCCCGGACGTCGACGGTGATCCGGTCGCGGGTGCGCTCGATGTCGATGCGGCTGATCCCGGCGTGGCGGACGCGCTCCTTGATGAAGATGCGGACCTTGTAGTCCTCTTCGACGTAGTGCGCGTACTCCTTCTTGCCGGCGTACCACTTGGACTTGTGGTCCTTGATGACGCCGAGCCGGAACCCGTACGGGTGGATCTTCTGTCCCATGGTCCTAGCTCTCCTCGGCCGCGGTGTCGGCGTCGGCGGCGGTCGCGCCGACCCGGGCCCGCTCGGCGGCGGGCAGGCCGACGGTGATCGTGATGTGGCTGGTGCGCTTGCGGATGCGGTAGGCGCGGCCCATGGCGCGCGGCTGGAACCGCTTGAGGGTGGGGCCCTCGTCGACCTTCGCCTCGAGGACCACCAGGTCGTCGAAGTCGAGGTCCTTGTTGTTCTCCGCGTTGGCGATCGCCGAGTTCAGGGTCTTGAGGACCGGCCGGGCCGCGCCCTTGTCCATGAACTCGAGACGCCGTTGGGCGGCCTCGACGGTCATGCCGCGCAGGCCCTGGATGACCTGGCGGGCCTTGTACGGGCTGACGCGGACGTGCCGCGCGACCGCGAAGGCCTCGTTGGGGGATGAGATGCGCATGCCCTACCGCCTGCCCTTCGTGGCCTGCTTCTCACCGGCGCCGCGCCACTTGATTGCGCGCGTCGGGGCGAACTCGCCGAGCTTGTGCCCGACCATCGACTCCGAGATGAACACGGGCACGTGCTTCTGCCCGTCGTGCACGGCGATCGTGTGCCCGACCATGTCGGGGCTGATCTCCGAGCGTCGGGACCAGGTCTTGATGACCCGCTTCTGGTTGGACTCGTTCAGCTGGTCCACCTTGCGAGCGAGGTGGTGGTCGGTGAACGGCCCCTTGCGGAGGCTGCGTGGCATGGCTGTTCTCCCTGTGCCCTAGCGGCGCCGCTTGCCGCGGCGGCGGAGGATCTGTGCGTCGGACTGCTTGGGCTTGCGGGTCCGGCCCTCGGGCTTGCCCTTGTGGTTCGTGGGGTGGCGTCCACCGGACGTCCGGCCCTCACCACCGCCGTGCGGGTGGTCGACGGGGTTCATGACCACACCGCGGACGGTCGGGCGGCGTCCCTTCCAGCGGGTGCGGCCGGCCTTGCCCAGCTCGATCAGGTCGTGCTCGGCGTTGCCGACCTCGCCGATCGTGGCGCGGCAGGCGTTCTGGACCAGGCGGATCTCGCCGGACGGCAGGCGCAGCGCGGCGGTCTTGCCCTCCTTGGCGAGCAGCTGGACGCTGGTGCCGGCCGAGCGACCGAGCTTCGCGCCGCCGCCGGGCCGCATCTCGACGGCGTGGACCGAGGTCCCGACCGGGATGTTGACCAGCGGCAGGGCGTTGCCGGGCTTGATGTCGGCGGACTCACCGGACTCGACGTAGTCGCCGACGCCCAGGCCGCGGGGGGCCAGGATGTAGCGCTTCTCGCCGTCGAGGTAGTGCAGCCGCGCGATGCGGGCCGACCGGTTCGGGTCGTACTCGATCTCGGCGACGCGGGCGGGCACGCCGTCCTTGTTGCGCCGGAAGTCGATGATCCGGTACTTCTGCTTGTGGCCGCCGCCGCGGTGCCGCGTCGTGATGCGGCCCTGGCCGTTGCGGCCGGCCTTCTCCGGCTTGGGACCGGTGAGCGACTTCAGCGGCTTGTCGGTGGTGACCGTGTCGAAGTCGGACACGCTCATGCCGCGACGCGCCGCGGTCGTCGGCTTGTACCTGCGGATTCCCATGGCTAGAGGCCTCCTGCGAAGATGTCGATCTCCTCGCCCTCGGCGAGGGTGACGACGGCCCGCTTCGAGCTCTTGCGCTGGCCCATGATCAGCCCGAACCGCTTGGCCTTGCCCTTGCGGTTCATGGTGTTCACCTTGCGGACCCGGACGCCGAAGATCTCCTCCACGGCCTGCTTGATCTCGGTCTTGTTGGCGCTGGGGTGGACGATGAAGGTGTAGCGGCCCTCGTCGATCAGGCCGTAGCTCTTCTCCGACACCACCGGCGCGATGATCACGTCACGTGCGAAGCGCATCAGGCCTCATCTCCTTCGGGGTCCGAGGTACGCGTGGCGGCACCGGCGTCGCCGGCGGCTATCGCCTCGGCCTCGGCCATGTCGGGCGTCTCGGCGCCGGTGGCCGGCGCGAGGTCGGACCGGCGACCGGTCCCGATCAGCTCGAGGGCGTCGGACTCGATGACGACGACGTCGCTCGCGAGCACGTCGTAGGTGTTCAGCTGGTCGACGGTCAGGATGTGGACCGGCGGCAGGTTGCGGAAGCTCTTGATGACGTTCGCGTCGAACCCGGCGAGGACGAGCAGGACCTTGCGGCCGGCGACGCCCATGGCGTCGAGCAGCGCAGCTGCGCCCTTGGTGCTCGGCACGTCGAAGTCGAGGCCGTCGACGACCCGGAGGTCCCCGGTGGCGGTCCGGTCGCTCAGCGCGGAGCGCAGCGCGAGCCGCTTCAGCTTCTTGTTGACGCGCTTGGTGTAGTTCTCGACGCCGGTCGGGCCGTGCGCGACGCCACCGCCGCTCCACTGGACGGCGCGGATGGAGCCCTGGCGGGCGCGGCCGGTGCCCTTCTGGCGCCACGGCTTGCGGCCACCACCGCGGACCTCGCCGCGGGTCTTGACCTTCGAGGTGGCGCGACGGCCGGCGGCCAGCTGGGCGGTGACGACCTGGTGCATGACGCCCACGTTCGGCTCGATGCCGAACAGGGCGTCGTCGAGGTCGACGGTGCCCGAGCTGGACCCGTCGGCGGCGTACTTGTCAACGCTGGGCATGCCTACTCAGCTCCCTCGGCGGCCGGGACCGGCTTCTTCGCGGCGTTCTGGACCAGCACCATCGACCCGTTCGAGCCGGGGACGGCGCCCTTGATGAGCAGCAGGTTCCGCTCGGCGTCGACGCCGACGAGCTGCAGGCTCTGGGTGGTGACGCGGACGTTCCCGTAGCGGCCCGCCATGCGGGTGCCGGGGAACACGCGGGCGGGGGTGGCGCAGGCGCCGATGGCGCCCGGGGCGCGGTGCACCTTGTGCACGCCGTGCCCGGCGCCGAGGCCGGCGAAGCCGTGGCGCTTCATCGGGCCGCTGAAGCCCTTGCCCTTGGTCTTGCCGGTCACGTCGACGTACTCGCCGACGGTGAACTGGTCGACGGTGACGATGTCGCCCGGCTCGTGGTCACCGGCGAGGGTGACCTCCATCAGCCGGCGGGTCGGCTCGACGCCCGCCCGGGCGAAGTGCCCGGCCAGCGGCTTGTTGACCTTCTTCACGGTGCCGAAGCCCAGTTGCACGGCGGCGTAGCCGTCGCGGTCGGGGGTGCGGACCTGCACGACCGGGCACGGCCCGGCCTTCACGACCGTGACGGGCACGACCGCGCCGTCGTCGTCGAAGACCTGGGTCATGCCCAGCTTCGTGCCGAGGATCGCCTTGGTGGTGTTCGCGTGGCTCATCAGGGGGGAGATCTCCTACCGGCCGACCGCGCGGAGCGCCTGGTCGGGCGGAACAGATGGTGGGCGCGCCGTCGGGCGCACGTCGCATTTGGAACAGGCGCAGCCTGTTAGAGCTTGATCTCGATGTCGACGCCGGCCGGCAGGTCGAGCCGCATGAGGCTGTCCACCGTCTTCTGCGTCGGCTCGTGGATGTCGATCAGCCGCTTGTGCGTGCGCATCTCGAAGTGCTCGCGGCTGTCCTTGTACTTGTGGGGCGACCGGATGACGCAGACGACGTTCTTCTCCGTCGGCAGCGGCACCGGTCCGGTGATCCGCGCGCCCGTGCGCTCGACCGTGTCGACGATCTTCCGCGCGGAGCGGTCGATGACGTCGTGGTCGTACGCCTTCAGGCGGATCCTGATCTTCTGCTCGGCCATGTCGGACGTGCTCCTGGGGGTTCGCTGGCTCAGGCCAGGATCTTGGTGACGCGGCCCGCACCCACGGTCCGGCCACCCTCACGGATCGCGAAGCGCAGACCCTCGTCCATCGCGATCGGCTGGATCAACTCCACCGTCATCTCGGTGTTGTCACCCGGCATCACCATCTCGGTCCCACCCGGCAACTCCACCGCACCCGTGACATCCGTGGTCCGGAAGTAGAACTGCGGACGGTAGTTGTTGAAGAACGGCGTA
>NZ_CAXQBR010000073.1 GCF_964222135.1 Euzebya sp. | reverse complement strand
GCGGTTGCGGGGTGGACGGCCTGGTGTGTTCGCGATGCGCCCGTGGGGCGATGGCGGTCGAGGGGTGGACGGCCTGGTGTTCGCTATGCGCCCGTGGGGCGATGGCGGTCGCGGGGTGGACGGCCTGGTGTTCGCGATGCGCCCGTGGGGCGATGGCGGTTGCGGGGTGGACGGCCTGGTGTTCGCTATGCGCCCGTGGGGCGATGGCGGTCGCGGGGTGGACCGCCGGGCGCTCGCGGATGCGAGCCGGCGCGCTAGCTGACGAAGTCCTTCTCGCGCGCCTCGGCCTTGGCCCTCTTCGCGGCGCGCTTCTCCTCGAAGCGGGTCGCCATCGCGTCGAGCCCGCTGAGGAACCCGGCCAGCTCCTCGCGGCGCTTCTCCGCGGACTCGTCCAGCCCCTCCATCTCGAAGATGCCCCACTTGCGGAGGATCGGCCAGATCACGTCGTCGTGGTGGACGCGGAGGTCGTAGATCCCCGCCTTCGCGATCTCGATGGCCATCCGGTTGAAGTCGGGCATGCCCGCACCGGGCATCTGGAAGCCCATGACCTCGTCGGCGACCGCCTCGACGACCGCGTTCGGGTCGACGTGCTTCGCGGACTCCATCATGTCCCGGTAGAAGATCATGTGGAGGTTCTCGTCCTTCGAGATCCGCTCCATGATCCGGTCCGCCACCGGGTCGCCCGAGTACCGGCCGGTGTTGCGGTGGCTGATCCGCGTCGCCAGCTCCTGGAAGGACACGTACGCCATCCCGCGCAGGGCGTTCTTGTCCTCCTTGTCGTAGCCCTCCTCCATCACCGCCATGCGCCCGTCCTCGAGCTTGACGGGGTCCTCGTTCCGGGTCAGCACCAGGTAGTCGCGCAGGACGATGGAATGCCGTCCCTCCTCCGCGGTCCAGCGGTGGACCCACGTCATCCACGCCGAGTCCTTCTTGCCGAACATGTCGTAGATCTCGCGGTGGTAGCTCGGCAGGTTGTCCTCGGTCATCAGGTTGACGAAGAAGGCCGTGCGGGCGACGCCGGAGAGGGTCGGCTGGTCAGGCGTCCACGGCTCGGCCTGGAAGTCCCGCCCGTCGCCGTAGGGGACGTAGTCGTGGGGGTACCACGTCTCGGTCATCTTGAGGTGTCGCTCGAGGAACGCCTCGGCCTGTGGTTCCAGCTCGGCGAGCAGTTCGGCATCGGACAGTCGCTGGGCCATGGGGGATCCTCTTTCGGCGGTGTCGGCAGAACCTACGCTGGCGTAGGTTACGCGACCGTAGGTTAGTGGAACCGGCCGGGGATGTCATCGACCGGGTGATCACCGATCAGCCGGGCAGGACGGCATCGAGCCACCGCTCGGGTGCCACCCGGGTCCCGCCGTGCGCCTGCTGCCAGGAGTCGAGCACGATCATCGCGCCCGTCGCGGCCGGGATGATCCACTGGACCACCCGGAGGATCCGCTGGGCGCGAGCCACGTCGTCGGGCGTGTCGTCGATCGGCTGGACGGCGGTCGCGACCGGCACGTCGCCGGCCCCGGACACCGTCCGCCCCGACCGTCCGCTCTCCGCGGTCGCCGCGAGCGCACCGACCAGGAGGGCGCCCCGGGCCAGGGCCACCCCGGCCTGGGCGCCGCGCGCCGTCCCGCTCCGCCGGGTCAGGGCGACCCCGCCGACGAGGTGGGACCCGACCGCCACCGGGACGATGGCGGCCCAGCGGAACCAGCCCGCGTTCGCCACGCGCGCGCGCTGCGTCGGGTCGTCGACCTCGCGGGAGGCGCCGTTCAGCGCGACCGCCCCCATGTAGGCCCCGCCGAACCACGCCGCGAGGCCGATGTCGTGCGCCGCCCGCGGGACCCACGAGGGGACGACCGGGCTGCGGCGGGCGGGGGAGCGGGCGGAGCGGAGGAGGTGTCGCACCCCGTCACCCTTCCCCGCCCGGCGCCCGCTGACCACCGCGGCCGCCCCGCCTCGAGGATGCGTCGCGGAGGGGCCGGCGGGGAAGCGCTGGGGGGATGCCCACGATCCCCCAGCACATCGAGGACGCCGGCGGTCCGACCGGGGAGCGGCCGAGCCGCCTGCGCCGGATCGTCCGCTGGGCCCTGAGCCTGGCCCACGCCGGTGTGCTGTACCTCGGCCACCGGGTCCCCCTGTTCCGCCGCGGACGGCGGCTGGTCGAGCCGCCGGCGCCGCCGGACCTCGAGCGCGACGTCGTCGACGGCCCCAGCCGGGTGCTGCGCGCCAGCGCAGGCGTCGGGCCGCTGTACCACCGCCGCTACCGCATCGCGTTCACCGACAGCCACCTCCAGCCGGAGGAGGTCATGGCGCGGATCCGCGACGACCTCAACTGCGCGGTGCCGGCGCAGATGGCCCGGTTCGAGTCACCCGATCCCGCCGAGCGCGGCCCGATGCCCGTGGAGGTGGGTCGCGAGTACGTCGTCCACCTCCCCGGCCCCTGGAACGGCCCGGTCCGGGTCGTCGAGGCCGACGACTCGTCGTTCACCCTGGTGACGCTCGAGGGGCACGTCGAAGCCGGCCAGATCACCTTCCGGGTGCTGCCGCACGAGCGGTACGACTGGGTCGTCTTCGAGATCGAGTCGTTCGCGCGGTGCGCGAGCCGCCTCTTCGACCTGCTCTACCACCGCCTGCCCCTCGCCAGCGAGGCCCAGCTCCACATGTGGGCGTCGTTCTGCGAGCGGGTCGTCGACCTGGCCGGCGGCGTGGTCATGACCAGCGTCGAGGTGGACACCCACACCTACGAGGTCGACGCCCCCACCGGCGGGGACCCGGGTGAGCGGTACCGGACCACCGGCAGCGTGTCGCCCCGTGCCCGGCGCGCCCTCGACCAGATCCACGACCTGCCCCTCAACTTCGACCTCGAGGGACCGCCCCCGAGCGCCGAGACGGGCTGGCAGATCGACGACTGGTGCCAGCCGCTGCCGGCGGAACCCCCCGGCGAGCCGGTCGCGGGCGGCGCCTTCGAGGTGTGCCGGCAGCTGATGGCCGACTACGAGTTCGCCGATCCCGCGATCGTGCGGGCGATCTACCACGCGGACCAGCCCCTCGAGGACCGCGACATGCTCCTCGAAGCCAGGTTCTACGGGCTGCGGTTCCTCCTCGCCCTCCGCGTCGGCGGGGTCCGCGACGAGACCACCGAGGTGGACGGCCGTCGGGTGCAGATCTGGGGGTGGAACTACCGGACGCTGCAGGGCCACCTCGAGACCGGGCAGATGGACTACGAGGTGTGGAAGTGGCTCGACACCGGCGCGGTCGAGTTCCGCATCCACGCCTTCAGCCGGCCCGCCCACATCGCCAACCCGATCGTGCGACTCGGCATGGCCCTGTTCGGTCGCACCATGCAGCGGCGCTTCGCCCGCCACGCCCTGTCGCGCATGGCGGCGCTCGTCGACGAGTGCCTCGCGGAGGCCGCGCGCGGGGAGGACCACCAGCCCGAGATGCTGACCCGGGTGCGGGTCCGCACCGCCGAGGAGGCCGGGGTCGAGCTGCGCTCGGCCTGACATGGCAGCGTATGGGGATGGCCGAGACCCTCTTCACCAAGATCATCGACGGCGAGCTGCCGGGGCGGTTCGTCTGGGAGGACGACGTCTGCGTCGCGTTCCTCACCATCAACCCGCTCACCCCCGGGCACACCCTGGTCGTGCCGCGTGAGCCCGTCGACCACTGGATCGACGCGTCCGCCGAGCTGCGCAGCCACCTCTTCGACGTGGCGCACACGATCTCGCGGGCCATCGACGCCGCCTTCGACCACGAGCGCGTCGGCCTGGCCATCGCGGGGCTCGAGGTCCCGCACCTCCACAGCCACGTGGCCGGGATCGACTCCATCGAGGACCTGAACTTCGCGAACGCCGATCCCGATCCGGGGGATGAGTCGCTGGCCGCCGCCGCGACGGCGCTCCGCAACGCCCTCCGCGAGCAGGGCGCCGACGGGGTGAGCGACCGGGGCTGACGCCGGCACCGTCCGATCGGACCCGGGACTGCCCTTGCACATCAAGTGAGGGCAACCTTAGCTTACCGCCATGGATGGTGGAGGAGCGCTGATCACCGACTGGTCCGCCGAGGCCGCAAGCATCGCCGCGGGGCTGTCCCCCGGGTGCCGCGCGGAGGTGGTCGACGAGCGGGCGGTGTCCGCCGACGAGGCGTGGGTCGTCTTGCGCGTGGACGGTCGCGAGTGGGTCATCGGGCTCCGCCGCGGCGGCGATGAGCGTCCCGAGCTGCTGTACCTGCACGCCGGCGACGTCGCGCGGACCGCGGGGCCCGTGCGATGACGCCGCAGTTCCTGCCGGCGACCGTGCTCACGCTGGCCAGCCACGGCCGGCAGCTCCGGCTGCACCTGGACGTGGTCGGCGCGCCACCGTGCGAGCTGGACCTCGAGGTCCCCGCAGCCGCCGGGCACGCGCTCGCCCACATCCACGCGCTGCACGGGCACACGACCGGGTGCCGCGGTCAGGTGGACGTCCACGTCGACCTGCTGCTGCGCTGCTGCCGCCTGCTCGGGGGCGGCCAGCCGCGGCTGCTGGTGCGCGGGGGGACGGCGCCGGCCTTCTGGCTCGAGGTCACCACGCCCGCCGGCGAGCAGGCGCACGTCGACGTCGGCACGCTCGACGCGGTGGTCCTCCTCGCGTCGCGGCGCGTCCCCGTCGGCGTGCAGGTGGGTGCCGAGCCGGTCGATGCCGGGCAGGTGGAGTCCGAGGACTGGGATGCAGCGCTGCGGCGGCTGCTCGACGACGGGTGAGGGACGGGTTGTCAGCTGATACCCCCTATGGGTATGGTTGGTGGCATGACGACCGAGACCATCGCCGTGCCCGAGATCCACTGCGACCACTGCAAGTCCTCCATCGAGGGTGCGTTGCGCCCCCTCGACGGGGTGGCCGACGCCGAGGTCGACATCGCCGCTGCCACGGTGCGGGTGCGCTTCGACGACGCCACCACCTCTCGTGACGCGATCGTGCAGGCGATCGAGGCGCAGGGCTACGAGGTCCCAGCAGATCAGGTGCCGGGAGCCGGGTCGTGAGCGACACCTCCACGCGGAGTCCGGCTGCCGCCGACCTCGAGTTCGACGTCGAGGGCATGACCTGCGGGTCCTGCGCGGCGCGCGTCCAGCGCGTGCTGGGCCGCCAGGACGGTGTCGCCGACGCCCGCGTCAACTACGCCACGGGGCTCGCGCACGTCAGCGTCGAGCCGTCCGCCGACGTGGACCCCGAGGCGCTGGCCGCCGCGGTGGCCGCGATCGGCTACGGGCTCGTGCCGCACCGCCGCGCCGAGGAGCGCCGCGCCGCCCAGCAGGCCGAGCAGCGCCGCTGGGGCCGCCGCCTGGTCCTCGGCGCCCCGGTCGCGCTGCTGTTCGGCGTGATCATGCTGACCGGCATGCCGCACTGGTTCGAGCGGTGGGCGGCCCCCCTCCTCGCCACGGCGGTCCTGTTCGGCATCGGCTGGCCGTTCCTGGCCGAAGCCGCCCGCCGCGCGCGTGCCCGCACGGCGAACATGGACACCCTCATCGCGCTCGGCACGCTGTCCGCCTGGGGGTTCTCCGCGGTCGAGTGGGCCGCCGAGGGCATGACCGTCTACTGGGAGGCGGTCGTCTTCATCATCGTGTTCCTGGTCGCCGGGCGGTACGCCGAGGCCCGGGCCAAGGCCCGTGCCGGCGAGGCGCTCCAAGCCCTCCTCGAGCTGGGGGCGAAGGAGGCGCGGCTGGTGACCGCCGAGGGTGAGGAGCGGATGGTCGACGTCGACGCCCTCGCCGTCGGCGACCTCGTCCGCGTCCGCCCGGGGGAGACCATCCCCGTCGACGGGAAGGTCGTGGCCGGGAGCTCCGCGGTCGACGAGTCCATGCTGACCGGGGAGAGCGTCCCGGTCGAGAAGGCCGTCGGCTCCGACGTCACCGGCGCGACGACGAACGCCGGGGGGGCGCTGACGGTCCGCGTGACGGCCGTCGGCAGCCACACGGCGCTGGCGCAGATCGCCGCCCTGGTGGAGCGGGCCCAGGACGGCAAGGGACAGGCCCAACGCCTGGCCGACCGGGTGTCCGCGGTGTTCGTGCCCACGGTGATCGTCGTGGCCCTCGTCACCCTCACCGCCTGGCTGCTCGCCACCGGCGACGCGGCCGCGGCCGTCACCGCCGCGGTCAGCGTGCTGATCATCGCCTGCCCCTGCGCGCTCGGCCTGGCGACGCCCGTCGCCCTGATGGCCGGCACGGGCCGCGCGGCCCAGCTCGGGATCGTGATCAAGGGCGTCGAGGCCCTCGAGCAGGTCCGCGACGTCGACGTCGTCGTCTTCGACAAGACCGGCACCCTGACCCGCGGGGAGATGGCAGTCGTCGACGTCGCGGCAGCCGACGGCGTGGACCGCGACACGGCCCTGGCGGTCGCCGGGCTGGTCGAGGCCGACTCCGAGCACCCGATCGCCCGCGCCGTCGTGGCCGCGGCGGCTGCGGCAGCGCCTGCGGGGGAGGTGGAGGGGACATGGCCGGCCGGTGCGACCGCCGAGGGGTTCCGCGCGGTGGCAGGCCACGGCGTGACGGCCAGCGTCGGCGGCGTCGACGCGTTCGTCGGCAGCCGGCGGATGATGGTCGAGGGCGACCAGGCGCTGCCCACCGGCCTCGCGTCCCGCGCGGCCGAGATCGAGTCCGACGGCGCCACCGCGGTGCTGGTCGCCTGGGACGGCGAGGTCCGCGGGGTGATCGGCGTGGCCGACACCCTGAAGGACGACGCCGCCGACGTGGTGGCCGACCTCAAGGCCGTCGGCGTGGAGGTGGCCCTGCTCACCGGCGACAACGACCGCACGGCCCGGGCGGTCGCCGCCTCGGTCGGCATCGAGCGGGTCCTCAGCGAGGTGCTGCCGTCTGACAAGCAGGCCGAGATCGAGCGCCTGCAGGCCGAGGGCCTGACCGTCGCGATGGTCGGCGACGGCGTGAACGACGCGCCCGCGCTGACCCAGGCCGACCTCGGCATCGCGATGGGCACCGGGACGGACGTCGCGATCCAGGCGTCGGAGCTGACCCTCATCCGCGGCGACCTCCGCAGCGTCCCGACGGCCATGCGGCTGGCCAGGGCGACCGAGCGGACCATCCGCCAGAACCTCGGCTGGGCGTTCGGCTACAACACCCTCGCTATCCCCGTCGCCGCGATCGGACTCCTCAACCCCGCCATCGCGGGCGCCGCCATGGCGTTCTCCTCGGTGTCGGTCGTGCTGAACAGCCTGCGGCTCCGGAGGTTCGGCCGTGGCTGAGGACACGCCCACCGAGCCGGGGTACGTCGCCAACGACGACCGGGACGCCCTCCTCAAGCGGATCAAGCGGATCGAGGGGCAGGTCCGCGGCATCCACCGCATGGTCGACGAGGAGACCTACTGCATCGACGTCCTCACCCAGGTGACCGCGGTCAAGCGCGCCCTCGAGAAGGTGAGCCTCCTGCTCGTCGAGGACCACCTCCGCGGGTGCGTGCTCGACGCCGCGCGGTCGGGCGACGACGAGTCGGCCGAGGCACACCTCGACGAGGCCACCGCGGCCATCGCACGGCTGCTCAAGGCCTGAACCTCAAGGCCTGAACCTGAAGGCCTGAGCCAGGCGGTCGGGGTGGGGTCGGGGGGTCCCTGACGGGGGTGCCCCCTACACCTCGGGGCGGACGGCAACATCACCCCGTCGGCTGACGCCACGGGGAGGTGCGCTGCCTAGGTTCGGCCTCGACAGCTGAGCCTGTCGCACCGCCCCGACCGGCGCCGCCGGGGTGGTCCCCCGCTCCCCGCCGTCCGCCGTGGCGGCCGCTCCTCGATGGAGGACCTCGTCGTGCCCCGACCCCCGTCACCCCGCCCACCCCTCCGCCCGCTCGGCCGTCCCCGCGCCGGCCTCACCGGCACCCTCGCGCGCCGCTCCGCCACCCACCCGTGGGTGACCGTCGGCGCCTGGGTGGTGCTGCTCGCCCTGGCGATCGTCTCCGCCGCCGGCCTCGGCGACGTGCTGACCCAGGACGGCGAGCTGCTCGTCGAGACCGACGCCCAGCGCGCCGACGACCTGATCGAGACCGCCTTCGCCGGCGCGGACGAACCCGCCACCGAGTTCGTGGTCGTCGAGTCCGCCGCACCCGGCATCACCGCCGACCCGGCCCTCGCCACCCTCGCCGCGGAGCTCCAGGCCCTCGACGACGTCGACACCGTCGTCGGACCCCACCTCGGCGCACCGCAGATGGCCTCCGCCGACGACACGACCGCCCTGCTGCAGGTCACCTACGTCGACGCCGACCCCGACGCGGTCGACCGCCGGGCGGAGGCGCTCGTCGAGCTCCTCGCAGACCACGACGGCGCGCTCGCGGTCTCCGCCATCGGCGAGGGATCGGTCACCCACGAGTTCAACGAGCTCGCCGAGTCGAACCTCCGCCAGGCCGAGCTGTTCGGCCTGCCCGCCGCCCTGGTGATCCTCGTGCTCGTCTTCGGCGCGGTGGCCGCGGCGTTCGTCCCGATCGTGCTCGCGATCGTCGCGATCGCGGGGGCCGTCGGGTTGACCGCGCTGGTCGGGCAGGTCACCGACCTGTCCTTCTTCGTGGTCAACATGATCACGATGATCGGCCTGGCCGTCGGCATCGACTACACCCTGTTCGTCGTCCAGCGCTACCGCGAGGAGCGCGCCGCCGGCCGTGAGACGATCGACGCGATCGGCGTCGCCGGCGCCACCGCCAGCCGCGCGGTCCTGTTCAGCGGCGTCACCGTGGTCATCGCCCTGCTCGGCATGCTCCTGGTGCCCGACACGATCATGCGCAGCCTCGGGATCGGGGCGATCCTCGTCGTCGCCGCCGCGGTCGCCGCGGGGCTGACCCTGCTGCCGGCCGTGCTGGCGCTGATGGGGGACAAGGTCGACGCGCTCCGCCTGCCGTGGGTGCGGCGACGCGCCGGTGCCGTCGACCACCGCTTCTGGAACCGGGTCACCGCCGTCGTCACCGCCCGACCGGTGGTGTCGATGCTGGTCGCCGGCGGCCTGCTGGTCGCCCTTGCCGTGCCGTACGCCACGATCGAGCTCGGCCAGAACGGCATCGCGTCGCTGCCCGAGGGCTCGTCGGCCCGCCACGCCTTCGAGGTGATGAACGCCGAGTTCTCCGGCGGCGCGGTGGAGACCCCCATCGTCGTCACCGGGGACGACGTGGCCGACCCGGCCGTGCAGGGCGCGGTCGAGGACCTCGTGGCCCGGCTCGAGGCCGACGAGATCTTCGGCGACGTGACCGTGAGCCCCTCACCCGGTGGGGAGCTGCTCCTGGTCGAGGCCGCCACCCTCATCGACCCCGCGACGACCGAGGGGATGGACCACATCCGCGAGCTGCGCGACGAGACGATCCCCGCGGTGTTCGCCGGCGTGCCGGCGGAGGCGCTGATCACCGGCCAGGCCGCGTGGACCCTCGACTACAACGAGGTCGTGACGGGCCGGACCCCGTGGGTGTTCGCCTTCGTGCTCGGCCTGAGCTTCCTGCTGCTGCTGGTCGCGTTCCGCTCCGTCGTCGTGCCGCTGAAGGCCATCGTGATGAACCTGCTCAGCGTCGGCGCCGCCTACGGCCTGCTGGTCGGCGTGTTCCAGCACGGCTGGGGTGCGGAGCTGCTCGGCTTCCAGCAGGTCGACGTGATCGAGACGTGGATCCCGGTGTTCCTCTTCGCGGTCCTGTTCGGGCTGTCGATGGACTACCACGTGTTCCTGCTCAGCCGGATCAAGGAGCGCTTCGACGTCACCCGCGACAACTCCGCGTCGGTCGCCTTCGGGCTGGGCGCGACCGGGGCGATCATCACCGGCGCCGCCCTGATCATGGTCGCGGTCTTCGCCGGGTTCGCCGCCGGGGACCTGGTGATGATGCAGCAGATGGGCTTCGGCCTCGGCGTCGCGGTGATCCTGGACGCCACCATCGTCCGGTCGGTGCTGGTGCCCGCCACGATGGAGCTGCTCGGCGACCGCAACTGGTACTTCCCGGCGTGGCTCGAGTGGGTCCCCCGCATCAACGTCGAGGGCCACGTCGACCCCGTCGAGATCGACCTGACCGAGGAGCCGGCCCCGGTGGTGGTCTGACCCCTCGCTCGCCACGCCCCCGGTCACCTCGTGGTGGACGGGGGCGTCGTGGTGGTCGGGGCGTCGTGGTGGTCGGGGGCGGTGGGCACCACCGGAATCTCAGATCTGAGCTTCAGCTCCGTGGGCGCACGTGCGGCGAAGATCTGAGCCCTGGGGCACGGTCACCTCGCCGCAGATCTGAGCCTCGGCTCCGTCGGCACGCCCAGTGCTCAGATCTGGGTTCACCGCCCCGCGCGCGCCCCCGCCATTGTTATCCACAGCTCCGTGGAAGTCGTCCGCGTCCGCGCCCGCAGATCGACCAGGGTGAGGGCATGGACGACCACCTCCACGGCGCCACGACGACAGATCGGCTCAACGCGGCCGGTATCGGGCACCACGCGATCCGCGCGCGCATCGAGCGGGAGGAGCTCCTGCGGGTCCAGCGTCGGCTCTTCGTGCACGCGGCGGCTCGTGCGACGGTCGAGCAGCGGGCCGCCATCGGGCTGCTGGCCGTCAAGGGACGGGGGGTGGTGACCGGTGCAACGGTGCTCACGTGGCGGGGGCTCAACCCTCCGCGGCGGGCGGTCATCGACATCACCGTCCCCGAGGGCAGCTGGGTCACCGAGGTCGACGGTGTGGACTTCCGCCGCTCGAGCCACCTCGACCGGATGTCGGTCACCAGCCACGAGGACCTGCCGTGCGCGCCGTTGGACTGGGCGATCGGCGATGCGTGCCGTGACCTCACCGACCGCCAGGTCGCCCGGGTGGTGTGCGCGGCGATCGGCGCCGGCCTCACCACCCTGCAGCGGTTGGCCGCTCACCTCCTCCTCCGCCCCCGGTTCACGGGCAGCGCCAGGCTCCGGCGCGTGCTCGCCCAACTCGAGGACGACGTGTCGTTCTCGGGGACCGAGGCCGCGGTGGCCCGGGTGCTCCGGGCGAACGGGTACCCGGCCCTGCTCAACCACCCGGTGCCCGAGGATGACCCGGTCCGCCTCGGCGACATCGTCCTGCTCGACGACCGGTTCAACCTCGAGGTGGACGGTCCGTCCCACTGGCTGCCGGAGAAGGCTGCGCGTGACCGTCGTGACGATGCGGCGCTCCGCGACCGGGGCATCACCGTCGAGCGGATCACGGTGTACGACGTGGACGCGGACCCGGGCGCGGCTGTCGCGCTGACCCGTTCGGCCCTTGCGCGCAGTCGCCGCCGGGCGAGCTGAACCTCAGATCTGAGCGGGGGCTCCGCTGACGGAGCTGAAGCTCAGATCTGCGCACACGCTCGCCCGAGCCGAACCTCAGATCTGAGCCGTGACGTCGCCGGCGAAGCTGAAGCTCAGATCTGAGCACAACGGAGGACCGCCTCAGGCCGCCCCCACCACCGGCGCCACCGAGACCGGGACGCCGTTCAGGATCGCGTTTCCGCTCAGCGGGTCGACC
The DNA here is from genome assembly GCF_964222135.1 of Euzebya sp. Classification (NCBI taxonomy): domain Bacteria; kingdom Bacillati; phylum Actinomycetota; class Nitriliruptoria; order Euzebyales; family Euzebyaceae; genus Euzebya; species Euzebya sp. Next base: position 42,882 of record NZ_CAXQBR010000073.1, on the reverse strand, counting down.
TCCGGGCCGGTCAGCACGTTGGGGTTAGTCCCGCCGGCGGCGGCCGCCACGCCCAATCGGACCCCGTCGACGTCATGGCCCCACCCGTGGGGGAGGGACACGGTGCCCGGGGTGATCCGCTCGGTGACCTCCACCACGGCCGTGACCGACCCGGTCGCCGACGTCACCACCGCCTCCCCCCCGTCGACCACCCCGGCGGCCGACGCGTCGGCGGGGTGGATCTGCACCGTCGAGGTGTTCGTGCCCCCGACCAGGGTCGCGACGTTGTGCCCCCAGGAGTTGTTAGACCGCAGGTGGCGTCGGCCGACCATCACCAGCCCGTCGGCCGGCTCGTCCAACGCGGCGGCCATGCGCGGGAGGTCGGCGAGGATCGGCTCGGGCGCGACCTCGACCTGCCCGCTCGGGGTCAACAGCACCTCCGGCAGCCGCGGCACCAGCGGGCCGAGGTCCACGCCGTGCGGCCGCGCCCGGACCCGCTCGAGGGTCACCCCGTCCGGATCCGCGCCGAACCCCTCCCCGTACGGCCCGACGCGCAGCAGGAAGTCGACCACCCGCGCCGGCCCCCGGCGGTCCCCGAGCGCCGCGATCACCTCGCCGGGGTCCCGCCCGGCGATGACCGACCCCGCCGCGGCGACCTCCCGCTGGATCATCGTCGAGAGGATGAACGTGTCGACCGCGTCGACGTCCGCCCCGGGGCCCATGCCCTGGAGGAGCCCGGCCAGGCGGCACTGGACCTCCCACTCCTGGGGCTGGTCGGTGTCGAACACCGGGTCGGACCAGTTGGCGACGTTCCGGACGGCGAGCTGGGAGAAGGCGAGGTCGAAGTGCTCCCGCTCGAGGACCGACGGGATGGGTAGCACGACGTCGGCGTGCCGGGTCGTCTCGTTCAGGTACGCGTCGATCGAGATCATCACGTCGAGGCCCGACAGGCCCTTCGCGACCAGCTCGGCGTTCGGGACGCTCAACGCGGGGTTCCCCGCGATCGTGATCAGCCCGCGGATCGGACCGTCCACGAGCTCCTCGCCGAACGCGGCGGCGGGCAGCTCACCGAAGGTCTCCGGCAGCCCCCGCACCGACGTCGTCCAGCGACCGAACGCCACCTCCCGGGCCCGGCGCGTCGGCGAGCTGTTCGTCTGCCCGGCCGCGGCCAGCGGGAACATGGCCCCGCCGGGTCGATCCAGGTTCCCCGTCAGCACGTTGATCACGTCGACCAGCCAGGACCCGGTGGTGCCGAAGCGCACCGTCGAGGTGCCCATCCGCCCGTAGACGCAGGCCGACGGCGCGGCCGCCAGCTCGCCGGCGATGCGCCGCGTCACGTCCGCCGGCACGCGGGTCGGCCCGGCGACCGCCTGGGGGGTGAAGGGCGCCAGCGCGCCGGGCAGGCGGTCCAGGCCGGCCACCCCATCGACGGGCGTCGCGAGCCCGGCGTCGAGCAGCGTCCACGCGATCGCGGCCAGCCACAGCGCGTCGGTGCCCGGCCGGATCGCGATGTGCTCGTCGGCCGCGCGGGCCGTCCGGCTGACGCGCGGGTCGACGACGACCAGCCGGCCCCCGCGTCCCCGCAGCGCGCGCAGCCGGCCGGGCATGTCCGGGGCGGTCATCAACGACCCGTTGGAGGTCAGCGGGTCGGCGCCGAGCACCAGCAGGTAGTCGGTCCGGTCCACGTCCGGGATCGGGATCGTGAGCTTGTGGCCGAACATCAGCGCCGCCGACACGTGCTTGGGCTGCTGGTCGACGGTGGAGGCGGTGAACACCCACGGCGACCCGAGCGCCTTGGCCACCGCGGGCGTGTAGATCGCCCCGGCGAGGTTGTGGACGTTCGGGTTGCCCAGGTACATCGCGATCGACTCGCGGCCCGACCCCTGGATGACCCGCCCCAGCCGGTCCGCGACGGCCTGCCACGCCTCGTCCCAGGTCACCTCCTGCCCGTCGACCAGCGGAGCGCGCAGCCGGTCGGGGTCGGCGTGCAGCTCGCCGATCGCCAGCCCCTTCGGGCAGGCGAACCCGCGGCTGAACACGTCCTCGTCGTCACCGCGGACCTTCAGGACCGTCCGCCCGACCGGGTCGACGTCGATGGCGAGCCCGCAGGTGGCCTCGCACAGCGGGCAGGTGTGGACGTGGGTCTCGGTGCGCATGGTGGTTAGGCTGACATGACCCGGGTCAGTCCGGAAGTACCTCCCAGGTAAGGAGACCGCGTCCCATGTCCGAGCAGCTCGCGAGCGGTGCCCTCGCCGTCCACGCGCTGGAGGCCGCCGGGGTGGACCACCTGTTCACCCTCTCCGGCGGGCACATCTTCCCCTTGTACGACGGGTGCCGGCAGGTCGGGGTGCAGCTGTGGGACTTCCGCCACGAGCAGTCCGCCACCTTCGCCGCCGAGGGGCTGGCCAAGCTGACCCGCAGCCCGCAGGTGGCCGCGCTGACCGCCGGTCCCGGCGTCACCAACGGCATGAGCGCGGTCGCGAGCGCACGGTTCGGCGGCTCGCCGCTCGTCGTCCTCGGCGGCCGCGCGCCGGCCGCCACCTGGGGGGCCGGCAGCCTGCAGGAGATCGACCACACCGCGTTCATGGGCCCGCTCACGAAGTCCGCGGTCACGGCGATGACGCCCGACGAGGTCGCCCCCACCGTCGCCGAGGCCCTCCGGCTGGCAGGCTCGGCCCACCGGGGGCCGACGTTCGTCGACATCCCCATGGACACCGTCTTCACCCCGGCGGGCACCGACACCGTCCCCGCCCCGGCCGACCCCGATCGGATCACCCACGACCCCGACGACGTCGCGGCGATCGCGGCCAAGCTGCAGGCCGCCCGGAGCCCCGTCCTGATCGGCGGCACCGACGTCTGGCTCGACGCTGCGGAGGAGGCGTTCCGCCACCTCGCCGAGACCCTCGGCGCCGCGGTGATCCAGAACGGCATGGGCCGCGGGTGCATCCCCGCCGACCACCCCCAGGTCCTCAGCCGCGCCCGGGGGGCGGCGTTCAAGAGCGCCGACCTCGTCGTCGTCATCGGCACGCCGCTCGACTTCCGGCTCGGCTTCGGGCACTTCGGTGACGCCGAGACCGTCCACGTCGTCGACCACCCCGACCAGATCAGCCGCCACGCCAACCCCGCCGCCAGCGCAGCCGGATCGCTCGGCCCCCTCCTCCACGCCCTCGCCGACGCCGCCGGCGGCCCGACCGGCGACCTCGCCGAACAGCGCCGCACGTGGATCGCCGGGTTGCGGGACACCGAGGAGGCCGCCCAGGCGCAGGACGCCGACCTGTTGACCGGCGGCTCGTCCACCCCGATCCACCCCGCCCGCGTCTACGGCGCGCTGGCCGAGGTGCTGGACCGCGACGCCGTCGTCATCGGCGACGGCGGCGACTTCGTGAGCTACGCCGGCCGGTACGTCCAGAGCCACCAGCCCGGCCGCTGGCTCGACCCAGGCCCGTACGGCTGCCTCGGCACCGGCATGGGGTACTCGGCCGCAGCCCGCATCGCCCACCCCGACGTCCAGGTCGTCCTCATGCTGGGCGACGGCGCTGCCGGGTTCAGCCTGATGGACGTCGAGAGCTTGGTCCGCCAGGACCTGCCCGTCGTGATGATCTGCGGGAACAACGGCATCTGGGCGCTCGAGAAGTACCCGATGCAGCAGATGTACGACGGCTGGGACGTCGCCGCCGACCTGCAGCCGGGCCTGGGCTACGACCAGGTCGTCCGGGCCATGAACGGCGCCGGGGAGACCGTCACCGACGCCGCGGACCTGACCGCGGCCATCCGGCGCGGCTTCGACGCCGGGGTGCCCTACCTGGTCAACGTCATGACCGACCCCTCCGTCGCCTACCCCCGCTCGACCGCACTTGTCTGAGATCGAGCGCCGGGCGGGCGTGCCGCTGGCCCGGGGCATGACCATCCCCGTCATCGAGACCGAGCGCCTGTGGTTGACCGCGCTCACCGACCACCACGTCGACGCGTTCAGCCGGATCCAGCACGACCCGCGCGTCGCGGAGTGGTTCGGCGGCCTGCCCGATCCCCTCCCCAGCCCGGCGCGGCAGCGCGAGGACACGTGGCGGCTCATCGCCACGTTCCTCGGGCACTGGGCGCTGCGCGGCTACGGGCAGTGGGCGCTGATCCGCAGGTCCGACGGCCGGTTCGTCGGTCGCGCCGGGCTGTGGAACCCCGAGGGCTGGCCGGGCGTCGAGGTCGGCTGGCTCGTCGACCCGGAGCTGTGGGCCCAGGGGTACGCCAGCGAGGCGGGACGGGCCGCGGTCGCCCACGCCTTCGACGACCTCGGCCTCGACGAGGTCATCAGCGTCACCGTCCCGCACAACACCGCCAGCCGCCGCGTGATGGAGAAGGTCGGCCTGACCGACACCGGCCGCACCGTCGACCTGCGCGACCACACCCAGGTGCTGTACCGCATCGGTCGCGACGAGTGGCGGGGTCGCGATGCGTGAGCGCCACGGCGAGGGAGCGGTCCGCGTGGCCGGCGGGCAGGGGTTCTACGGCGACACCCCCGCCGCCATCGCCGACCTGCTGACCGAGGAGCCGGACTACCTCTGCCTCGAGGCCCTCGCCGAGCTGACCCTCGCGATCCTCGCCAAGGACCGCGCCCGCGACGAGACCCTCGGGTACACCCGCGACCTGCCCCTCTACCTGATGGCGGCCCTGCCGGCGGTCCTGGCCGGGCGCACGAGGGTCATCACCAACGCGGGTGGCATCAACCCCCTGGCCGCCCTCAAGCTGCTGCAGGCCTCCGCCGCCCGGTTCGACCTCGCCGGGCTCACCGTGGCGGTGGTCACCGGCGACGACCTCCGCGCCCGCCCCGACCTGCTGCCCTCCGGCTTCCCCGCCGTCGACGACCTGCGGTTCGCCAACGCCTACCTCGGCGTCGCCGGCATCGTGGAGGCGCTCGAGCGCGGCGCCGACATCGTCATCACCGGCCGGGTCGCCGACGCCGCGCTGTTCCTCGCCCCGCTGGTCCACGAGCACGGCTGGTCCCTCGACGACCCGGACCACGTCCACCGCCTGGCCGCGGGCACGGTCGTCGGCCACCTGCTCGAGTGCTCGGGCCAGTCGACCGGCGGCAACCACGCGGGGGAGTGGTGGACCGTCCCCGACCCGTGGCGCTTCGGCTTCCCCCTCGCCGACGTGACCGCCGACGGGACCGCGACGATCTTCTCACCGGAGGTGGCCGGCGGTCGCGTCGACGTCGACACGGTCCGCCAGCAGCTGCTCTACGAGGTCGGCGACCCGACCGCCTACCTGACCCCCGACGTCGTCGTCGACATGACCACCGTGCACCTGACCGACCTCGGCGACGACCGCGTCCGGGTCCACGGCACCCGCGGACGTCCGGCGACCGGCCGGTACAAGGTGGTCGGCGCCACCGCCGACGGGTACGCCGCCGACATCTCCGTCGCCTTCGGCTGGCCCGACGCGCCCGCCAAGGCCCGGGCGGCCGCCGACATCGCGCGCAAGCGGATCGCCGAGGCCGGCATCGCCCTCGCGGGGTGGCACGTCGAGCTGTTCGGCGTCGACGCCCTGCACGGCCCCGCGGCATGGCGACCGGATCAGCCCGACCCCGACCCGGCGGAGGTGGTGCTCAGGATGGCGTGGTCGACCGTCGACGCCGACGCCTGCGCGCAGGTGGCACGGCACATCGTGCCCCTCGGCCTGTCCGCCCCGCCGCCCGGCTTCACCCCCGCCAACCGGGCCCGCCCCAAGCCGTCCGGGCTGCTGCGGATCCACACCGACCTCGTCGACCGCGGACCGGTGGACGCGGACGTCCACGTCGTCATCGAGGAGCTGTAGGGACCGTGCTCGTCAACGACCTCGCCTTCGCCCGGCCAGGGGACAAGGGGCCGGACTCCGACGTCACCGTGTTCGCCCGCGACCGGGCGGCCTACGACCACCTCGTGACCCACCTCACCACCGAGGCGGTCGCCGCGCACTACGGCGACCTGGTCCGCGGCGACGTCACCCGGTGGGAGCTCCCGAACGTCCTGGCCCTCAAGTTCCTGCTCCGTGACGCTCTCGGCGGCGGGGGCCCGCGCAGCCTGCGCGCGGACAACCTCGGCAAGGCGCTCGGCGGGGCGATCCTCCGCTTCGAGGTACCGGACCTGCCCGGCCACCCGCCCGCGCCCCACCCCCCGGCCGACCCGTACGTCGACGCGCCCTGGCGGGTGGACTAGTCCGCGCGGATCACTCTCGTCTGCGCGGGGTACCGGGGGCGTGCAGGCGACGGATACTGGCGGTGGCGAGCGCGGTGTGACGCGCCCGTCACGCACCGATGGACGACCCCCGCCTGCCCCTCACGGTGACCGTGCTCCTGCTCGGAGCCGCGGCGCTCGTGCTGTCGGCCGTCGGTGCCGACCTCGCGGCCCTCGACCGCGCGGCCTGGCTCGGTTCGGCGGCGGGGTTCGCCGCGCTGGCGGTCCTCGCGGCGCGGTCGCGCCTCATCCCGCCCACGGCGATCACGGTCGCCCTCGTGATCGGCCTGGCGCTGTTCCTCCGCCGGGTCTGGATCGCCCCGACCGACGCCCCCGCGGACCTCGTCAGCCTGCAGTACCTGTCGTTCCGCGGTGTCACCCTCCTGAGCGGCGCGGCGTTCATCGGCCTCGGGCCGTCCCGTGGCCTGGTGGTCAGCGGCGTCAACCTGCTGACCGCCGTGGTCGTGCTGGTCGCCGGGCCCATGGGCCTCGACCACCCGGCGGGGGTCGTCGAAACCGTCCTCCCCGTGGCGGTGCAGGCCGGCATCGTGATCCTGATGTTCCGCATCCTCGCCGCCTCCGTCGAGTCCCAGCGCGAACGTGCCCAGACCGCCCAGGAGCGCGCGGAGCTCGCCTTCCGCGACGAGCTCACCGATCTGCCGAACCGGCGGCAGATGAGCGTCCACCTGCGCGCGGCGGTGGCGCGGGCGCACGAGGGCGGCGGGCCTGACACCGTGGTGATGTTCGACCTCGACCACTTCAAGGCCGTCAACGACACCCTCGGCCACGACGTCGGCGACGAGGTGCTGCGCCAGACCGCGGTGGTGGTGGCCGGCACGGTCCGGGAGCGGGACGTGCTGGCCCGCTGGGGAGGGGAGGAGTTCGTCGCGCTGCTCGTCGACACCGACCTGGGGGAGGGGTCGGAGGTCGCCGAGCGCTGCCGCCTCGCCCTCGAGGCCATGGGCGGCCGGGTCCCCCTCACGGCCAGCTTCGGCGTGACCGCCGTCGAGCCGGGCGACACCGTGACCGACCTGCTCCGACGCGTCGACCTCGCCCTCTACGAGGCCAAGCAGTCCGGTCGCAACCGGGTCGTGCTGGTCGGGGCGGCCTGAACCCCGGTCACTCCGAGGGGGACTCCGACTCGACACCCGGCTCGGACCCCGTGCCCGGCACAGGCGCACCCGTCGGCAGGCCGCCCCGGTCGCAGGTCTCCGAGCTCGAGTCGAAGCGCCACGTCACCGTGTCGCCGTCGTAGCTCTTGATCGACAGGCCGCTCCACCAGACCGCGTCGAGCGCGCCGATCTCCTCTCCGTCGTCGAACACCACGAACTCGGTCGTGTAGCCGTCGCCGTTGCGGTCCGTGCCGCTGAGCACCAGCACCACCCCGCCGCGGAGCGGCCCGTCCTCCGGCGCCCGCACCACGCAGTCGATCCGCGGCGGGTCCTCGGGGACCAGCGCGCCGGCGGTCTCGAGGGTGTCGAGGCAGGTGGACGCCTCCGACGGCGACAGCCCGCAGATGCCCGCCGGGTCCCCGTCCGCCGTCAACCCGACCGCCTGGTCGAGGAGCTCCCGCGCCTCCTCGATCGAGACGTCCGCGCGGATGCCGAGGACGCCGCACCCGGCGAGCAGGACGCACCCGACGAGCGCGACGGCTCCCAGACGGCTGGTGGACACGACGCGACAGGGTAGCGACGGCGTCGGGCGCGGTAGACTCGGCCACCGCTCGAACGCCCGTCCTGTCCCGAGCCGCCATCCCCGAGCAGCCCTGTCCCCGAGCACCGACGAGACGCACCAGCTTGACCGCCAGCACCGACGCCGCCAGCACGGTCCGCATGACCACCGTCCCCGGCGAGCACGCCATGGTCGGCCTGCTCGGCACCCGCGACGAGCTGCTGAAGCTGGTCGAGGACGCCTTCGACGTCGACATCCTCGTGCGCGGCAACGAGATCACCGTCACCGGCGAGCCGCCCCAGCCCGACCAGGTCGTCCGGGTCTTCGAGGAGCTGCTCACCCTGGTCGCCGCTGGCCAGCACCTCGACGCCGGGACCGTCTCCTCCACCGTCGACATGGTCCGCGGATCCGAGCACGCCAACCCGTCCGAGGTCCTCGGCGACGAGGCGCTGACCCACCGAGGGCGCTCGATCCGCCCCAAGACGTTCGGGCAGAAGCGGTACCTGGACGCGATCCGCACGAACACGGTGACCTTCGGCATCGGGCCGGCCGGGACCGGCAAGACGTACCTCGCCATGGCGATGGCGGTCCTCGCGCTCAAGCGCAAGGACGTCACCCGGATCATCCTCACCCGACCGGCGGTCGAGGCGGGGGAGCGGCTCGGCTTCCTCCCCGGCACGTTGTTCGAGAAGATCGACCCGTACCTGCGGCCGCTGTTCGACGCCCTCCACGACATGATGGACGCCGAGAACCTGGCCACGCTGATGGACCGCGGCGTGATCGAGGTCGCCCCCCTGGCCTTCATGCGGGGACGGACCCTCAACGACTCCTTCATCGTGCTCGACGAGGCGCAGAACACCACGCCGGAGCAGATGAAGATGTTCCTCACCCGCATCGGGTTCGGCTCGAAGGCGGTCGTCACCGGGGACGTCACCCAGGTGGACCTGCCGGGCCGGTCATCCCGGTCGGGGTTGCGGGTGGTCCGCCAGATCCTCGAGGGGATCGACGGGATCGCGTTCTGCGAGCTGACGGGCCGGGACGTGGTGCGCCACAACATCGTCCAGCAGATCGTCGCCGCCTACGAGGCCTGGGGAGAGGCGGAGCCCGAGGCGCCCGCGGATGCCGACCCGCCCGCGGCGGGTCCCGACCGACGTCCGTGACCGTCTTCGTCGCCGACGAGCAGGCGGAGGTCGCCGTCGACCTCCCGCGGCTCCGCCGGTTGGCGCAGCACGTGTGCGCCGACCGCGGCGTCCCCGATGCCATGGAGGTGTCGGTCCTCTGCGTCGACGCCGAGGCCATCACCGCCCTCAACCGCACGCACATGGGGAGCGACCGCCCCACCGACGTGCTCGCCTTCCCCCTCGACCAGCCCGGCGAGACGACGCCCGGCGACGTCGCGATCCTGGGTGACGTGGTGCTGTGCCCCGCCGTCGCGGCGGCGCAGGCGCCCGAGCACGGCAAGACCGCGCAGGCGGAGATGGACCTGCTGGTGGTGCACGGCCTGCTGCACCTCCTCGGCCACGACCACGCCGAGGAGGGGGAGCGCGCGCACATGTTCGGGTTGACCGACGACCTGCTGGCGAGCTTCGACGCGGTGGAGGGGGCAGGCCGGTGAGCGCCGAGGTCATCGAGGGTCTGGCCGCCGTGGTCCTGCTGGTCGTCACCGGCTACTTCGCCGCTGCGCGGGCTGCGCTCGACCGCATGACCACCGCCCGGGCCGCCCGGCTCGTCGACGAGCAGCGGAAGGGCGCCGCGCGGGTCGTCGCCCTGCTCGAGGACTCGAGCCGCACCTGGTCGGCGCTCACGCTGCTCATCGTCGTGCCACTGGTGGCCGCCGTCGCCCTGGCCACCGACGCGCTCGGCAGCGTCCTCGTCCCGGCCTGGTCCATCGTCGCGGCCGTCGTGGTCATGGGCGTCCTCGGCTACGTCGGCGCCGAGCTGATCCCGCGGTCCATCGCCCTGCGCCACGCCGAGGACGTGGCCCGGCGCACCGCGGGACCGGTGAGCACCGCCTCCGCGGTCCTGCGACCCGCCACGACCCTGCTGGTGTGGCTCGGCGCCCGGATCGTGCCCGGCGCGGAGGACGGGGCCGAGGCCTTCGTGACCGAGGAGGCGATCCGCGACCTGATCGACGAGGCGGAGGGGCAGTCGATCGAACCGTCGGAGCGGGCGATGATCCACTCGATCTTCGAGCTGGGCGACACGCTCGTCCGCGAGATCATGGTCCCCCGCCCCGACGTCGTGATGGTCTCCGCGGGCCTGCCCCTCGACGAGGTCGTCGGCGTCATCCTCGACCGCGGCTACTCCCGCATCCCGGTGCACCGGGGAGAGGATCGCGACGACATCGCCGGCGTCCTCTACGCGAAGGACGTCCTCAAGCGGATCCACCTCGAGGGCAACGAGGACGGGCCGTGGGACGACCTGATCCGCCCGCCGTACGTGGTGCCGGAGCTGAAGCGGGTCGACGGCCTGCTCCGCGAGCTCCAGGCCGAGCAGGTCCACATGGCGGTCGTGGTGGACGAGTACGGCGCCCTGGCCGGGATCGCCACGATCGAGGACGTCCTCGAGGAGATCGTCGGGGAGATCATCGACGAGTACGACTCCGAGGAGCCGCTGGTGGCCCAGCTCGACCACGACCGTTGGCGCGTCGACGCCCGCGTCTCGGTGTCCGAGCTCGAGGAGCTGACCGAGGCGGACCTGCCCGACGACGACTGGGACACCGTCGGCGGGCTGCTCTACGGCGTCCTCGGCCACGTCCCGCGCCCGGGGGAGTCCGTCGACGTCGACCGGCTGCAGCTGGTCGCCGAGCGGGTCCGCGGCCGGCGCATCGTCGAGGTGCTGGTCGAGCGTCGGCCCGTGCACGAGGACGGCGCGGGCCGCGGCGACGGCGACGTCCGCGCGGAGTCCCTCAGCCTGCACCCCGCCGGAGACGACCAGTGACGACGGACCTCGAGGGGCTCCTCGCCCGGGCGCGCGATGCCCAGCAGCAGGCGTACGTGCCCTACTCCGGCTTCCGCGTCGGCGCCGCCCTCGAGTGCGAGGACGGCACGGTCGTCGAGGGCTGCAACGTCGAGAACGCCGCCTACCCCGCGACGATCTGCGCGGAGCGCACGGCGGTCGCCGCCGCGGTCGCCGCCGGGCACCGGCGGTTCCGGGCGATCGCCGTCATCGGGTCGGGGGAGGGCCCGACCACGCCCTGCGGGATGTGCCGGCAGGTCCTCTTCGAGTTCGCCCCCGATCTGGTGGTCCACGCCGCCGGGGCGGACGGGGGGACCGCGACCTACGTCCTGGGTCGGGATCTGCTGCCCGACGGCTTCGGTCCCCGCCGACTCGATGCCGGTCAGGGTCACTGACCGGTCGGTCGGTCCTGCTCCCCAGGACGCCGATTTCGGACTTATCGTCGCCCCGCGCGATGGGTATGCTGATCGCAGATGCTCGGTGACGCCGAAGAGCACCGTCCCTACGAGGACTACGCGGTGCGACATGTCATGGGCAGTCTGGATGAGGCCGAATCCGGCGCGTTCCGGTCACACCTCCTGGACTGCGGGGAATGTCGTGCGCGGGTGGGCGAGCTGCGGTCCATCGCGTCGGACCTGGCCGAGGTCGAGCGCGCCGAGCGGCGGGAGAAGGCCGCGCGCCTGGTCGAGACCAAGGAGCGCGAGGACGAGCCCGACACCGACTTCGGCGACTTCGACGAGGGGCCGAGCCGGACCATCCGCGTCCTGGCCATCGCCGGTCTGCTGCTGATCGTCGTCCTGAGCGTCTGGAACTTCGTCCTCCGCGGGCAGAACAGCGGCCTCGAAGGCGTCATCGACGACCTGCAGGCCGCCGCGGCCACGATCAACCTGGGCGAGCCGATGGCCGTCGACGACGTCGCCCCCCGCCACGAGGGCGCCGCCCGCGTCGGCGAGCGGGGCGAGATCGCAGCGGTGGTGCGGGGCACCGACGACGACGACACCTACCAGGTGAACCTGTACGACGCGAACGGCAGCGTCGTCGACACCCGCGTGGTCCGCTCCGTCGGCGGACAGGTCAGCTTCTTCGGCGCCGGCCCGTTCCGCACCGAGGTGACCCGCGTCGAGCTGGCGGAGAACCGCGGCAACGGCCAGACGATCATCTTCCGCGCCGCCACCGACTGACCGGGGGAACCGACCCGGGGGACGCGACGATCCCGCGGCTGGTGCCGCGGGATCGGGTGGGCGCGGCTGGGATCGAACCAGCGACCTCTCCGGTGTGAGCGGAGCGCTCGTCCCACTGAGCTACGCGCCCGAGGACGGAGGATGGTACCTCAACTGGCGGAGTCCACACCGCCTGCGGTCGCGGCGCGGGCCCGCTCGCGCAGGTCGTCGATGCCCTCGGCGAACGAGGGGTAGCGCCACAGCGCGCTGCCGCTGATGAACACGTCGGCCCCGGCCGCCGCGGCGCCGGCGATGGTGTCGGGACCGATGCCGCCGTCGACCTCGAGGTCGATGTCGCGCCCCGACGCCTCGATCATCAGCCTCGCCCGGGTGATCTTCGGCTCCATGGAGGTCAGGTAGGACTGGCCGCCGAAGCCCGGGTTGACCGTCATGATCAGGATCATGTCGATCAGGTCCATGACGTCCTCGACGTGGGCCAGGGGCGTGGCGGGGGAAAGGGCGACGCCGACCTTCGCGTCCCAGTCCTTGATCTGCTGGTACGTGCGGTGCGGCATGGCGAGGGTCTCGGGGTGGCAGATGACCACCTCGCAGCCCGCCTCCTTCACGTAGCGCTCCAGCAGGTCCTCGGGCCGGTCGGCCATGACGTGGACCTCGAACGGCAGCTCGCAGACCTGGCGGCAGGCGGCGATCACGTCGGGGCCGAAGGTCAGGTTCGGCACGTACGTGCCGTCCATCACGTCCCACTGGAGCCGGTCGGCACCGGCCCGCTCGAGCGCCTGGCAGTCACGGCCGAGGTTCGCGAAGTCGGCGGGCAGGGTCGACGGGACGATCTTGGGGTCCACTACGACAGGCGCTCCACGATGATGGCCATGCCCTGGCCGCCGCCGACGCACATCGTCTCGAGCCCGATGGACTTGTCGGCGGTCTGCAGCCCGTTCAGCAGCGTGGTCATGATCCGGGCGCCGGTCATCCCGAACGGGTGGCCGACGGCGATCGACCCGCCGTGGACGTTCAACCTGTCCCACCCGATCCCGAGCTCGTCGGCGGACGGGATCACCTGGGCGGCGAACGCCTCGTTGATCTCGACCAGGTCCACGTCGTCGATCGTCATCCCCGCCCGGGCGAGGGCCTGCTTCGACGCCTCCACCGGGCCCATGCCCATGATCTCGGGGTTCAGCGCCGTGACGCCCGTCGCGATGATCCGCGCCAGCGGCGTGATGCCGAGCTCGGCCGCCCTCGTGTCGGACATCACGACGACCGCGGCGGCGCCGTCGTTGAGCGGGCAGGCGTTGCCGGCCGTGATGCGGCCGTCCGGGCGGAAGACCGGCTTCAGCTCGGCGAGCTTCTCGACCGTCGTCCCCGGTCGCGGGCCGTCGTCGGCGGTCATCTTGGTGCCGTCGGGCAGCTCCACCGGGGTGATCTCGCGCTCCCAGAACCCGTTCCCCTGCGACTCGACGGCTCGCTGCTGGGACAGCGCCGCGAACTCGTCCATCCGCTCGCGGGTGACGCCGTGCAGCACCGCGACGTTCTCCGCGGTCTGGCCCATCGGGATGTAGATGTCCGGCAGGCCCTCCGGCGGCGTCCAGTCGTCAGCGCCCTCCTCGGCGACGCGCTGCGTGCGGGCCTCGGCCTCGGCGAAGCGCGGGTTGTGCGGACCGGCGTCGGAGGTGCCGTTCACGTAGCGGCTGACGGTCTCGACGCCGGCGGCGACGAACACGTCGCCCTCGCCCGCCTTGATCGCGTGCGCGGCCATCCGCATCGACTGGGTCGACGAGGCGCAGTAGCGGGTCACGGTCGTCCCCGGGACGGTCTCCCAGCCGAGGAGGGTGGCGACCACCCGGCCCATGTTGAAGCCGGACTCGCCGCCGGGCAGGCCGCAGCCGAGGATGAGGTCCTCGACGTCGGACGGGTCGAGCTCGGGCACCTCGGCCATGGCGGCACCCACCGCGATCGCGGCGAGGTCGTCGGGCCGGAAGTCGACCAGCGACCCCTTGCCGGCTCGGCCGATGGGGGTGCGCGCAGCGGCGACGATGACGGGCTCTGGCATGGTCACTCCTCGAGGGCGGGCGGCGTGCCAAGCGTAGGCGGACACCGAGGACGGGCGCACGCCGACGCCGGCTATCCTTCGCCGCCCTGACCCCCAGAACGTGAGGAGCACCCGGTGTCGGACGTGATGACGGTGTACGGACCAGACGGCGCGAGCGTCGAGGTCCCCACCGGCACGACGGCCCAGGACGCGCTCAAGGCCCTCGGGGCCGTGCGGGGCATGGTCGTCGCCGCGACGGTCGACGGGACGCCCGTGGACCTGTCCCGCGAGGTGGCCGACGGCGCGCGGGTCGAGCCGATCGCGGCGGACTCCGACGACGGGCGGTTCATCATCCGCCACTCCACCGCTCACGTGATGGCCCAGGCCGTCACCGACCTGTTCCCGGGGACCCCGTTCGGCATCGGCCCGCCCGTGGAGAACGGCTTCTACTACGACTTCGACCCCGAGCGGCCCTTCACCGCCGACGACCTCGAGCAGATCGAGGCGCGCATGGTCGAGATCGTCCGCGAGGACCAGCCGTTCGTCCGCGTCGAGGTGCACCGCGACGAGGCCCTCGAGGCCTTCGCGGACAACCCGTACAAGGTCGAGATCCTCACCGACGGGGAGGCGGCGGCGGAGGACCCGACCGTAAACCCGGACGGCGCGGGCATCTCGATCTACCGCAACGACAAGCCCGACGGCGGGCACTGGCAGGACCTGTGCCGAGGTCCGCACGTCCCCACCACCAAGTGGATCCCGGCCTTCACCCTGCAGCGCGTCGCCGGCGCCTACTGGCGGGGCAGCGAGCAGAACCCGATGCTGCAGCGGATCTACGGCACCGCGTGGGAGTCGAAGAAGGCGCTCAAGGCGTTCCTCACCCAGCAGGAGGAGGCGCGCAAGCGCGACCACCGCAAGCTCGGCCGCGAGCTCGACCTGATCAGCTTCCCGGAGGAGCTCGGTCCCGGCCTGGCGGTGTGGCACCCCGACGGCGGGATCGTCCGCCAGCAGATGGAGGACTACATCCGGGCGGCCACCCGCCGCCACGGGTACGAGGGCGTCTACACGCCGCACCTCACCAAGGGGCAGCTGTTCGCGACCTCCGGGCACCTCGACTTCTACGCCGACGGGATGTACCCGCCGATGCAGCTCGACCCGTCGTCGGAGTCCGAGGGCATCGACTACTACCCCAAGCCGATGAACTGCCCGATGCACGTGCTGATCTACGCGTCGCGGCAGCGGTCCTACCGCGAGCTCCCGCTCCGGCTGGCCGAGCTCGGCACGGTGTACCGCTACGAGAAGTCCGGCACCGTCCACGGGCTGCTGCGCGCCCGCGGGTTCACCCAGGACGACAGCCACATCTTCTGCACCGCCGACCAGGTCGTCGACGAGGTGCTCGGCTGCCTGACGTTCGCCCTCGAGGTCTACCGCGACTACGGGTTCAGCGCCGGGCCCAGCCGGGTGGCGCTGTCGACCCGGCCGCCGAAGGCCGAGACGGTCGGGACGGACGAGGAGTGGGCGCACGCCGAGGACGCCCTGCGCCAGGCCCTGGACCGCTCCGGTCTCGACTACGTCGTCGACGAGGGGGAGGGGGCCTTCTACGGCCCGAAGATCGATCTGCAGGTGACCGACGCGATCGGTCGCGCGTGGCAGCTGACCACCGTCCAGGTCGACTTCAACCACCCCCAGCGCTTCGACCTGACCTACACCGGGTCCGACGGCGAGGCGCACCGCCCCTACATGGTGCACCGGGCGCTGTACGGATCCCTCGACCGGTTCTTCGGGATCCTGCTCGAGCACTACAACGGGGCGTTCCCCACCTGGCTGGCCCCCCGGCAGGCCGTGGTCATCCCGATCAGCGACGCCCACCTCGACTACGCCCGCGAGGTGGAGTCTGCGCTGCGCGCCGCGGACCTCCGCGCCCAGGTCGACGTCGGCGACGACACGATGGGCGCGAAGATCCGCAAGCACCAGCAGGCGAGGGTGCCCTACATGCTGATCGTCGGCGACGCCGAGGCGGAGGACCGCACCGTGTCGATCCGCCCGCGCTACGGCGACCAGCGCAAGGGCGTGGCGCTCGACGCCTGGGTGGCCGAGCTGGCCGACGAGGTGTCGGCGAAGGGGCTCGGCCCCCAACCGGGCTAGGGCTCAGCTCCGCCCCCTCCCCGCCGATGGGGAGGGGTGAACCGCACCTCGAAGGCAGTCGTGCTGCTCGGTTCCCTCTGGGGACTGGTCTACTTCACCCTGCCCGAGGGTCTGATCGCCGAGAGCTTCTGGCTGGTGGGCGCCGTCGGCCTCGCCATCGCGACCGCGGTCGCCGTGTGGCGGATGCGGGCCCCGCGGACGGGGTGGGTGGCCATCGCCGCCGCCGTGTGCGTCTGGATCGCAGGCGACGTCGCCTACGCCTACCTCACCCTGGTCGCCGAGAGCGAGGCCTACCCGAACGCGAGCGACCTGCTGTACATCGCCTCCTACCCGATGATGGCGGTCGGTCTGACCCGGATGGCCCGGACCGGGACGGGACGGAGCCGACCCCAACCCGTCATCGACGGGCTGATCCTGGCCTCCGGCGCCGGCCTCGCCCTGTGGATCTTCTTCGTGACGCCGGCCGTCACCGACGCCGGCGAGCCGCTGCTGGCCCGACTCGTCACGGCCGCCTACCCGATCGGGGACCTGCTGCTGCTGGTCACCTGCACCCAGCTGCTGGTGCACCGGCTGCGGCCCTCGCCGTCCCTGTGGCTCCTCCTCGGCGCGGTCACCCTCAACCTCGCGGCTGACGTCTGGTACCTGTACCTCGCGTCCTACGCGACGTACACGGCCGGCCTGTCGGTCGACGCCCTCTGGTGGATCGCCTACGTGGGCTTCTTCGCGGCCGCCTCCCACCGCAGCGCCACCACCATCGCCGACGGGGCCGACCTCGAGTCCGCCGCCGACCTCCGCCCCGCCCGGCTGGTGCTGCTCTCGATCGCCGCGCTCGCCGCGCCGGTCCTCCACGCCGTGCTGAACGCGGTCGGCTCCCACGCGAGCGACCGCCAGCTGCTCGCCGCCACCATGGTCATGTTCGGCCTCGTGATCGCCCGCCTGTGGCTGGTCGCGCGCGACCTCGAGGAGAGCCGGGCGGACCTGCGCTACCGCGCCACCCACGATGAGCTGACCCGGATCGCCAACCGGGCGCTGTTCAACGACCACCTGTACGCCGCCGAGCGGGACGGGGCGCAGGGTGTCGCCCTGATCATCGACGTCGACGCCTTCAAGGCCGTCAACGACACCTTCGGGCACCACGCGGGCGACGAGGTCCTCCGCGCCGTCGCCGAGCGGCTGCTCACGACCGCGCCGAGCGGATCGGTGATCGCCCGGCTCGGGGGAGACGAGTTCGCGATCCTGCTGCACGTCGACGTGGCGGAGGCCCGGGTGGTGGCGGACCGCCTCGTCGAGGCCAACCGCCGGTCGGTCGTGGTGGGCGTCAACCACATCCGCACCTCCATCTCGATCGGCGGGGCCGTGCTCGGCGCCTCCGACAGCGCGCTGCGTCTGGCCGACGAGGCGCTGTACCTGGCGAAGGCCCGCGGGCGCGACTGCGCCGTCGTGCTGGACGCACCGCTCGACGGTGACGGCCACCCAGCCGTGGCCGCCGGCTCGGCCCTCGGCTGAGCCGCGGCGACGCGGCCTACGCTGGGCGGCCATGGAGGAGCACCTGCCCGCCGGCGCCGACCACCCCGACGCCGATCCGCTGGACGAGCGGACGGACCACTACGGCCGGCTGTACACGCCGTGGCGGATGGAGTACATCCGCGACCCCGGCCGGTCGGAGGAGGGGTGCCCCTTCTGCGTCGACGCCGACTCCTTCGACGACTCCCGGGTGCTCCACAGGGGGCAGACGGCGTTCGTGATCCTCAACGCGTACCCGTACAACCCCGGGCACGTCATGGTCATCCCGTACACCCACACCGACGACTACACGACCCTCTCGGCGGCGGAGACCCAGGAGATCGCCGACCTGACACAGCGGGTGATCCGCGCGATGGCCGCCACCGTCTCGCCGCACGGCGTCAACGTCGGCATGAACCTCGGGACCGTCGCAGGTGCCGGCATCGCCGACCACCTCCACCAGCACGTCGTGCCGCGCTGGGGTGGTGACACGAACTTCATGCCCGTCATCGGGCAGACCCGCGTGCTGCCCCAGCTGATGCGGGACACCTACGACCTGCTGAAGCCGGCGCTCGAGGCGCAGATGCCCTAGGCGATCGAGCGCCGCGTTTGACGGGCACCGTCCTGCGCTAGGGTCAGGCCCACATGGGACTCCGCGAACTCCTCGACGCCTGGCCCGTCGTGCGCCAGCTGCGCGGAGACGACCCCCTGGGACGGGGCGCCGCGGTGCGGTCGCGCCGGTCGGCCGAGCTCGTGCCCCGCACCACGACGGCTGACCGGGTGGTCGACTCGATCTGCCCCTACTGCGCGGTCGGCTGCGGCCAGCGCATCTACGTCTCCGACGGCGAGGTCACCCAGATCGAGGGCAACCCCGACTCGCCGATCTCGAAGGGCAAGCTCTGCCCCAAGGGATCGGCCAGCCGCAGCCTGGTCACGTCGCCCACGCGTGAGACGACGGTCAAGTACCGGCCGCCGCACGCGACGGAGTGGCAGGACCTCGATCTCGAGACCGCGATGGACATGATCGCCGACCGCGTGATCGCCACGCGGGCCGCGTCGTGGCAGGACGTCGACGAGGACGGCACGCCCCTCAAGCGCACGATGGGCATCGCCCACCTCGGCGGGGCGACGCTCGACAACGAGGAGAACTACCTCCTCAAGAAGCTCTACACCGCGATCGGGGCCATCCAGGTCGAGAACCAGGCCCGGATATGACACTCCTCCACCGTCCCCAGTCTGGGGACCTCGTTCGGTCGCGGCGGTGCCACGACCTTCCAGCAGGACCTGGCCAACGCTGACGTCATCGTCATCGAGGGCTCGAACATGGCCGAGTGCCACCCCGTCGGCTTCCAGTACGTCATGGACGCCAAGCGGAACGGCGCGACGATCATCCACGTCGACCCCCGGTTCACGCGGACCAGCGCGGTGGCGGACATCCACGTGCCGCTGCGCGCCGGCACCGACATCGCCTTCCTCGGCGGCATCGTCAACCACCTGCTGGCCACCGAGCAGTGGTTCCGCGACTACGTCGTCAACTACACCAACGCCCAGACGATCCTCGAGGAGGACTACGTCGACGCCGAGGACGGCGACGGGCTGTTCAGCGGCTGGGATCCCGACGACGGCAGCTACCTGACCACGTCCTGGCAGTACCGCGACATGGAGGCCGCCAGCGCGGCCGGCAAGCGCGAGATGGGGTCGGCGGCGGGGTCGGAGTCCGGGGGCCACGGCGGACGGCTGGAGCACGGCCACCCGCCGCACACCGACCCCACGCTCACCGACCCGATGTGCGTCTTCCAGCAGCTGAAGCGCCACTTCCAGCGCTACACGCCCGAGGTGGTCGAGGAGATCTGCGGGGTACCCCAGGAGCTGTTCCTCCGGGTGGCCGACGCGCTCGGCTCCACCGCCTCGCCCGACCGGGCCGCCGCGTTCTGCTACGCAGTCGGCTGGACCCAGCACTCCGTCGGCGTCCAGTACATCCGCACCGCCGCGATCATCCAGCAGCTGCTCGGCAACATCGGCGTCAAGGGCGGCGGCATCATGGCGCTGCGCGGCCACGCGTCCATCCAGGGCTCGACCGACATCCCCACGCTCTACAACATCCTCCCCGGCTACATCCCGATGCCCCACGCCGAGGAGTACGGCGACCTGCAGAGCTACGTCGAGCAGAACGCCTCGCCGACGGGCTACTGGGGCCACATGGATGCCTACCTGGTGTCGCTGCTGAAGGCGTGGTTCGGCGATGCCGCCACCGCCGAGGACGACTTCGGGTTCAACTGGCTGCCGCGGATCAGCGGCGACCACTCCGCCTACCGCACCGCGATGGACATGCTCGACGGGCTGGTCAAGGGCTACTTCGTGCTCGGCGAGAACCCCGCGGTCGGCAACGCGAACTCACGCCTGCACCGGCTGGCCATGGCCGAGCTCGACTGGATGGTCGTCCGCGACTTCCAGGAGATCGAGACCGCCAGCTTCTGGTACGACAGCCCCGAGATCGAGACCGGGGAGCTGGTCACCACCGACATCGGCACCGAGGTCTTCCTCCTGCCCGCCGCCACGCACGTGGAGAAGGACGGGTCGTTCACCAACACCCAGCGGCTGCTGCAGTGGCACGACAAGGCCGTCGAGCCCCCGGGCGACTGCCGCAGCGACCTGTGGTTCGCCTTCCACCTCGGCCGCCGCCTGAAGGCCCGGCTGGCCGACTCCGACGAGGCGCGCGACCAGGGCATGCGCCACCTCACCTGGGACTACCCGACCCAGGGGGCGCACGCCGAGCCGGACGCCGAGGCCGTCCTCGCCGAGATCAACGGCTGGGACGCCGACGGCAACCCGCTGTCGAGCTACACCCAGCTCGAGGCCGACGGCTCGACGGCGTGCGGCTGCTGGATCTACTGCGGCAGCTACGCCGACGGGGTCAACCAGACCCGACGGCGCAAGCCCGGCAGCGAGCAGTCCTGGGTGGCGCCCGAGTGGGCCTGGGCGTGGCCGGACAACCGCCGGCTGCTGTACAACCGCGCCTCGGCCGATCCGCAGGGCAACCCGTGGGACGAGGGGCGCAAGTACGTCTGGTGGGACCCCGAGGAGGGCCGCTGGACCGGCGAGGACACCCCGGACTTCAAGAAGACGCGGGCCCCCGACTACGTCCCCCCCGAGGGGGCGACCGCGGAGGATGCCCTGTCCGGCACCGACCCGTTCATCATGCAGTCCGACGGCCGGTCGTGGCTGTTCGTGCCCAACGGGCTGCTCGACGGTCCCTTCCCCACCCACTACGAGCCCCACGAGTCGCCGGTCCCGAACCTGCTGTACGGCCAGCAGGCGAACCCCGTCCGCCAGCAGTTCCCGCGCCGGGACAACGCCTACCAGCCGACCGGTGACGAGGCCGGCGCCGACGCCTACCCGTTCGTGATGACCACCTACCGCCTGACCGAGCACCACACCGCCGGTGGCATGAGCCGCTTCGTCGAGCACCTCAGCGAGCTGCAGCCCGAGATGTTCTGCGAGGTCAGCCCCGAGCTCGCCGCCGAGCGCGGGCTGGTCAACGGCGGCTGGGCGACGATCGTCACCTCGCGCACCGCCATCGAAGCGCGGGTGCTCGTCACCGACCGGATCCGGCCCCTCAGGGTCCAGGGCCGCACCATCGAGCAGGTCGGCCTGCCCTACCACTGGGGCTACAGCGGCATCAGCACCGGCGACAGCGCCAACGACCTGTTCCCGATCGTCCTCGACCCGAACGTCCACATCCAGGAGGTGAAGGCCGCCACCTGCGACATCCAGCCCGGCCGCCGGCCGCGCGGCCCGGCCCTGCGGGAGTTCGTGGAGGACCACCGACGTGGGGAGCCCCGCACATGACCGATCGCCTCACCACCTCCCCGGCCACCGTCGGCTACGACGACCCCCAGCCGCGGATGGCCTTCTTCACCGACACGACCGTCTGCATCGGCTGCAAGGCCTGCGAGGTCGCGTGCAAGGAGTGGAACGACGTCCCCGCCGGCGAGATGGCGTTGACCGGGTTCAGCTACGACAACACCGTCGGGCTGGACGCCGACAACTGGCGGGCGGTGCACTTCATCGAACAGCGGATCCCCCAGATCCGCCGCGACGGGGAGGCGGGGCTGTTCGTCGACGGGGAGCTCGACATCACCCGCGCCGACGGCGACGGTCGCGTCGCATCCGTCGACTCCGCCAGTGACCAGGGCTTCCGCTGGCTGATGTCGTCGGACGTGTGCAAGCACTGCACGACCGCGGCGTGCCTCGACGTGTGCCCGACCGGTGCGCTGTTCAAGACCGAGTTCGCCACCGTCGTGCTGCAGGACGACATCTGCAACGGGTGCGGCTACTGCGTCCCCGCCTGCCCCTACGGGGTCGTCGACCGGCGATCCGACGACGGGGGCGCCTACAAGTGCACGATGTGCTACGACCGGCTGAAGGGCGGGATGGAGCCCGCCTGCGCGCAGTCCTGCCCCACGGACTCGATCCTGTTCGGGACCTACGAGGACATGCGGGCGGCCGCCGCCGAGCGCCTGGACGAGGTGGTCGAGGCCGGCTACGTCGGCGCGCAGCTCTACGGCGCCGACGAGGCCAACGGGGTCGACGGCTGCGGGGCGTTCTTCCTGCTGCTCGACGACCCCGAGGTGTACGGGTTGCCGCCCGACCCGATCGCCGCCACGAAGTTCCTGCCGGGTGTCTGGCGGGCCGTCGGCGCCGCCGCGCTCGGCATGGGCGCGGTCATCGTCGGCGCGGTGGTCGCGGGACGACGGGCATGACGGACCCCCGTCCGTCGCTCACCGGCGGGAAGGGCTCGGTCGTCCCGCGCGCCGAGCCGCGCAGCTACTACGACCAGCCGGTCATCAAGCCACCGGTGTGGACCTGGGAGATCCCCTGGTACCTCTTCGCGGGCGGCATGGCGGGCGCCTCCTCCGTCGTGGCGGTGGCCGCGGACGCCATCGGCGATCGCGGCCTCGCCCGGGCGGCTCGGCGCATCGCCGGGGCGGGCGCGGTCGTCAGCCCGGTGCTGCTGATCTCCGACCTCGGCCGGCCGTCGCGGTTCCACCACATGCTGCGGGTGCTGAAGCCGACGTCGCCGATGAGCGTCGGGTCCTGGATCCTCGCCGGGTACGGCCCTGCGGCGGTCGGGTCGGCGCTGCTCGGCGAGCTGGGTTGGTTCCCGCGCCTGCGGCGGGTGGCCGACGCGGTGGCGGCGCTGCGCGGCCCGCCCCTGGCGACCTACACGGGCGCGCTGCTCGCCAACACCGCCGTCCCGGTGTGGCACGCCGCCCGCCACGAGCTGCCGGCGGTCTTCGCCGCCGGATCGGTGGCCTCGGCCGGGGCGGCGGGGGCGGTGCTGCGCCCGAACGACCCGGTCGCCCACCGGCTGGCGCTGATCGGCGGGGTGGCGGAGATCGCCGCGGCGCGGACGATGGAGCAGCGGCTGGGCGAGATCGGAGCCCCGTACCACGAGGGCCGGTCCGGCCGGCTCACGACGGCCGCGAAGGGCCTGACCGCCGCCGGCACCGCCTTGCTCGCACTCGGGGGTCGCCGGCGGAAGGCCGCCTCCGTCGCCGGGGCCGGGTTGGTGCTCGCCGGCATGGCGTCCGAGCGGTGGGCCGTCTTCACGGCCGGCTTCGCGTCCGCCCGCGACCCGAAGGCCACCGTCGGGCCCCAGCGCGCCCGCCTGGAGCGCGACTCGGAGTGATCGGCGGTTACCATCCCGCCCATGAGCGACGACCAGAGCTGGGGGCAGCCCCCGCCCCCGCCACCGCCTGACCAGGGCGGCTGGGGCCAGGACCCGGGTTGGGGGCAGCAGCCGCCACCGCCGCAGCCCGGCTGGGGGCAGCAGCCGCAGTGGGGGCAGCCGCCGCCGGGTCAACCCGGCCCGTGGGGTCCGCAGCCGAGCACCTCGTCGTCGGGCTCGAAGGTCCTGTGGATCGTCCTGGCCGTCGTGCTCGGCATCGTCCTGATCTTCGGCATCGGCGTGTTCCTCGTCATCCGGTCGGCGGGCGACACCGTCCAGGACGCGATCGAGAGCTTCGAGCAGCTCGACCTCGCCGAGCTGCAGGACGCCGAGATCCCCGACGCCCCCCGGCTCCTCGAGACGGGCGGATCGATCGGCGACGGCGACGTCGGCGAGTTCACCTTCGAGGTCCGGGACCGCACGAGGGTTCAGATCGACGTGGTGGGCCGCGGCGACTTCGATCCCGAGATCGCGCTGCTCGGCCCCGACGGCGTGCTGATCGACGAGGACGACGACGGCGGCTCGGCCTTCTTCGCGTCCCGCATCACCGAGACCCTCGACCAGGGGACCTACACCCTCGAGGTCACCGAGTTCGGCGGCGACAGCGGGTCCTTCGACGTCGTCGTCAGCGACCTCTGACTACCCTGGCACCGTGGCCGTCAACGCCTACTTCCGCGCGAGCACCGACCGGGTCGTCGTCCCGATCGGACGGGGGCTCGTGCGCCTGGGCGTGACCGCCAACGCGATCACCACCATCGGGCTGCTCGGCGTCCTCGCCGGCGTCGGGGTGGTGCTCGCGGGACGTCCGGTGCTGGGGGCGAGCGTCGTCGCCGTCGCGGTCGCCCTAGACGCCTTCGACGGGACCGTCGCGCGCCTCACCGGCACGTCGTCGCCGTTCGGCGCGTTCTACGACTCGGTCGCCGACCGGGTCTCCGACGCCACGATCTTCGCCGCCTACGCCTGGGTCGCCCGCGACGACGCGCTGGTGTTCACCCTCGTCATGATCGCCTTCGCGGCCGCGATGCTGACCTCCTACATCCGGGCGAAGGCCGAGTCGCTCGGCTGGGACGCCACCGTCGGCATCATCGAGCGCCCCGAGCGCATGGCGATCGTCCTGCCGTGCCTCGGCCTGGGGCTCCTGGCCCTCGGCGGGTGGGTCCTCGCCGTCGGCGGCCTGGTCACGATCGCCCAGCGCCTGGTCGCGGTCCGCCGGCAGGCCGGGCTGGATCGCGCCCGCCCGGGCGGGGGAGGATGGGGACATGCAGACCAAGATGATGATCGACGGTACGTTCAGCGACACCGCGAGCGGCGCGGTCTTCGAGGTGGAGGACCCCGCGACGGGTGAGACCATCGCCGAGGTCGCGGCCGGCGGCCCAGAGGACGTGGTCCACGCCGTCGCGAAGGCGCACGTCGCGCAGCAGCGGTGGGCGGCGACCCCGCCCCGGGACCGGTCGGAGATCCTCCGGCGGACCTGGGAGCTGATGGTCGCCCACGCCGACGAGCTCGCCGGGCTGATCACCGCCGAGAACGGCAAGCCGCTCTCGGATGCGAAGGGGGAGGTGTCCTACGCCGCCGAGTTCTTCCGCTGGAACGCCGAGGAGGCTGTCCGGATCCGCGGCCAGATCGGCACCGCGCCCGCCGCGGACAAGCGGATCATCGTCCACCACCCGCCGATCGGCGTGGTGGTCATGATCACCCCGTGGAACTTCCCCGCGGCGATGATCACCCGCAAGCTCGCGCCGGCCCTGGCCGCGGGGAACGCGGTGGTGATCAAGCCGCCGAAGCAGACGCCGCTGACCAGCCTGCGGATCGGTGAGCTCCTGCTCGAAGCCGGTCTGCCGGACGGCCTGGTCAACATCGTCCCGACCACCGACTCGTCGTCGTGGGTCGAGACCGCCGTCGCCCAGACGCCGGTGCGGATGCTGAGCTTCACCGGCTCGACCGAGGTCGGTCGGATCCTGCTGCGACAGGCCGCCGACCGGGTGCTGAAGACCGTGATGGAGCTCGGCGGCAACGCCCCGTTCATCGTCTTCGACGACGCGGACCTCGACGCCGCGGTCGAGGGGGCGATGACGGCGAAGATGCGCCACTCCGCGGAGACCTGCACCGCCGCCAACCGGTTCTACGCCCAGCGCGGCATCGCCGAGGACTTCACCGCCGCACTCGCCGAGCGGATGGGGCAGGTGACGGTCGGCCGGGGCACCGAGGAGGGTGTCGGGTGCGGCCCCATGATCGACGCCGACGCCGTCGAGTCCCTCACCCGCCTGGTCGGCTCCGCCACCGGTGACGGCGCGAGGATCGCCGTCGGCGGCAAGGCCATCGACGGTCCCGGGCACTTCTTCGAGCCGACCGTGCTGGGCGACGTCGACCACGCGAGCGAGATCGCCCACACCGAGATCTTCGGGCCGATCGCGCCCGTCTACCCCTTCGACGACGTCGACGCGGTCGTCGCGATGGCCAACGACACAGAGCTCGGCCTGACCGGCTACGTGTACACCCGCGATCTGGCGAAGGGCCTGTCGGTCAGCGAGCGCATCCAGGCCGGCATGATCGGCCTCAACAAGGGCCTGGTCAGCGACCCCGCCTCCCCTTTCGGCGGCATGAAGCAGTCCGGGCTCGGCCGTGAGGGCTCGACGGAGGGCATCTACGAGTTCTGCGAGACCCAGTACATCGCCACGGACTGGTAGCCGCGTAGTCTCCGGGGCGATGCACGTGGCCTCGGACCCCGACGCGCACGACCCGACACCGATGGTGCCGGGTCTTCCACGTGCCCCGCGGGCCGAGCACGGACCGGGCCCCGACGGCCGCTACGCCTACCGGGGCAGCGGCCTGGCCGGGGCGGTGGTGGACCGCAACCACGGGGCGGTCGACCGGGTGCCGCCGCCGCGGACCCCCGAGACCCGCCGCCAGCGGCTCTCCGGCCACGTCTGGGAGGGGGTCTGGGAGGGCACGCGCCGGGTCCCGCGGTCGGTGGCCTTCGGGTTGGGCGCACTTGGCGGGCGGGTGGCCACGAGGGTCGCCGACGACGGGATGATCCGGCGGAACCTGTCCCGCGTGGTCGGTCCGGCCGAGCTCGACGCGACGGTCGCCGAGGCCTATGCCAGCTACGCCCGCTACCACGTCGAGGCGTTCCGGGCGGCCGACATCGACCCGTCCTGGCTCGACGAGCGGACCACGACCGGTGGCTTCGAGCACCTCGACGCCGTGCTCGAGACGGGTCGTGGCGCCATAGTCCTCCTCGCCCACCACGGGTCGTGGGACATCGCCGCGCGGTGGGCGGAGAGCCACGGCTACCACCTCGCCTGCGTCGCCGAGGTGCTGCGGCCGCGCCAGGTGTTCAAGAAGTTCGTGACGATGCGCGAGGCGCTCGGCCTCGAGATCGTGCCGCTGCGACGCGGCGACGATCTCACCGGACGGCTGCGGGACGTCCTGGCCGCCAACCACCTCGTGGGCCTGCTCAGCGACCGCGACCTGTCCGGGCGCGCGCCGCTCGTCGACTTCTTCGGCGAGCCGGCCCGGATCCCCGCCGGCCCGGCCCTCCTCAGCAAGCGGACCGGTGCGGCGATCGTCCCGATCACGATGCTCCACCGGCCGGGGCTGCGCTACCACCTGCAGGTCCTCCCGGCCTTCTCCACCGCGGAGATGACCGCACGGGAGGGCGTCCAGGCGACCGCCCACGCCCTCGAGGACCTGATCCGCCTCGCGCCCGCGCAGTGGCACGCCTTCCAACCGATCTTCGAGGCGGACCGGCCCTCGTGAAGGTCGCCCTCGTCTGCCCGTACGACTGGTCCAAGCCCGGTGGGGTGAAGGCCCACGTCGCGAACCTCGCCGAGTTCCTCCTCGAGCGGCACGAGGTGCGGATCTTCGCGCCGACCAGCGGCCGCCTCCCGCGCGAGGGCATCAACCGGTACGTCCAGCACGTCGGCCGGCCGGTGCCGATCCGCTACAACTCCTCCGTCGCCCCCGTCGGCCTCGGGCCGCGGGTGGTGTACCGGATGCGCCGCGGCCTGCAGGAGTACGGGCCCCACATCACCCACATCCACGAGCCGCTCGCCCCGTGGGTGTCGATGGCCGCCACGGTCGGCGGGCCGATGCCGAAGATCGGCACGTTCCACGCCTGGTCCGACTCCGACCGCATCTACCGGGCGACCGCCCCGTTCATCCGCAAGATCGTGCAGGACCTGAAGGTCCGCGTCGCCGTCAGCCCCTCGGCCCAGCGCTTCGCCGCCGAGGCCATGGGGGTGCCGACCAGCAGCTTCACGATCCTGCCGAACGGCGTCGACGACCACCGCTTCGCCGGCGCCGAGCCGCTCGAGGCCCTCGTCGACCCCGACCGGCCCCTCCTCCTCTTCGTGGGGCGCCTCGAGAAGCGCAAGGGGCTCGAGACCCTCATCAAGGCGTTCCTGCGGTTGCGTGCCTCGGGTCACCACCTGCGGCTGTGCGTCGTGGGGGAGGGGCCCGAGCGCGAGCGCTGCCAGCACATGGTCCCCCCGAGCCTGCGCACCGAGGTCCTCTTCGTCGGCGCGGTCTCCCACGCCGAGCTGCCCCGCTACCACGCCTCCTCGGACGTCTTCGTGTCCCCGGCCATCGGTGGCGAGTCGTTCGGGATCGTCCTCCTCGAGGGCATGGCCGCCGGGCTGCCGGTGGTCGCCAGCGACATCCCGGGCTACCGGACGGTGATGTCCGACGGCGTCCAGGGCCGGATGGTGCCGCCGGGCGACTCGATCGCGCTGGCCGACGCCCTGGACGCCCTGCTGGCCAACGCGAAGCTGCGGTCGGCGATGGCCGCGGAGGGCGAGCGGACCGCGAAGGAGTACAGCTGGTCGGTGATCGGCTCGCGCGTCGAGGAGATCTACCGGGAGGTCCACCGCGGCTTCGTGGCCGAGCAGCTCGCCGCGGCCGGGGAGGCCGGCGAGGCGGACGTGCCAGCTGGTCGGAGCACCTCCTGAGCGTCGCTACACTCCCTCCCTCGTGAGCACCCGCCACCTGACCGCCCTCCTCCTCGTCCTCGCCCTGGCGATCGCCGCGTGCTCGGGCTCGGGCGAGCCGGAGGAGACCGCCTCGCCCACCCCGGTCGCCGTGCCGACGACGGAGTCGACCCCCACGCCGACTCCCACGCCGACGCCGACGCCGACCGCGACCGAGGAGGTGGCCACCCACCCGCTGACGGGGGAGGAGGTCGCGGACCCTGCCCGCCTGGACCTGCCGGCGCTCGGCATCAAGGTCGACAACTCGCCGGCGGCCCGCCCCCAGCTGGGGCTCGATCAGGCCGACATCGTCTTCGAGGAGCTCGTGGAGGGCGGCATCACGCGCTTCCTCGCCGTGTTCGGGTCCACCGACCCGGGTGAGGTGGGTCCGGTCCGGTCCGGTCGCGACGTGGACGCCGACCTGTTCCCGCCGTTCCAGGGGATCCTGGCCATCTCCGGCGCCGCTGCCCCGACCTACAACGTGCTGTTCAGCGCCGGGCTGACGGTCTTCGAGGAGGGGCAGGCCGGCGGGGCGATCTACCGGGTGGGCGACCGGGCGGCCCCGCACAACCTGAACGCGATCGCCCAGCGCCTGTGGGACGCCGGCACCGACGCGCCGCCGGCCACCGAGCCGTGGCCCTTCGACGCCGAGGTGCCCGACGACGGCACGCCCGTCGAGGCGGTCGCCGCCGCGTTCAGCGACGACTACAGCCACTCCTGGGCGTGGCGCGCCGACCGCGAGGTGTTCGAACGCGGGCAGAACGGCACCCGCCACCTGGCCGCCTCCGGACAGCAGGTGGCGGCCGAGAACGTCGTCTACGCCTCGGTCGGGATCCGCGGCGGGGGAGGGGTCGACGTCTCCGGCGCCCCGACCGTCGGGGTCGACCTGATCGGGGAGGGACCTGCCACGTTCCTCCGCGACGGGCAGGTCTTCACCGGCTCGTGGCGGAAGACGTCGCGCGACAGCCAGTTCGAGTGGCTGGACGCCGACGGCCGGATCTTCCCGCTGGCGCCGGGGCGGACGTGGGTCGAGCTGCAGCCCAACGCCTTCGGCGTCGACACCGCCCCGACCGGCCCGATCAGCGCGGATGCCCCGACCGAGGAGCCGACGGAGGGCTGACGGTCTCCGTCGCGGACCCTCTGTCGCACCTCTCAGCGACAACGGGTCCTCGGGTCGCCTCGGTGGGACTGCCGTCGGGCCTGGTGACGTGGTGGATGTCGCCCGGGTGTGGGCCGGATCCACCACGTCGGGGCGCATGGGCCGGCGATGCCCCTTCTACGCCGCTGGCGGACTCAGAGCCGCTGCGGCGTCGGGCGCGGGGCGCGGGTGTCGCGAACCGGGGACGTGCGAGGTGCCGCCCAGCGCGCGGCGGCGTGCGATCCGACGCCGCATCCGCCACCGCGTCTGGTGGCACACGGTGCCGATCGCGTAGCGGCCGCGGGCGGGCTTGCGCACTCGCCCGCGGTCGACCTCCCACCGCAGCGCGTCGGAGACCGTCTTGCCGGGCCGTCCGAGGACGTCGAAGCCCGCGCGGTCGACCGCCGCGACGAGCTCACCCACCGTCAGCGCGCGCCGTTCGCGGTGCAGGATCAGGATGAGCAGGTAGCGCAGCTCGGTCCCGCGGAGGCACGGACGCCCGGGCTCCGGGGGGAGGCGGTGCACGTCGGTGGCCGCTCGGGACATCGTGATCGGGGCCGGTGGTGGCAGTGAGTCCTCCATGCACCGGATGGTGGGCCACCCGTGCGACAGGGTCGCCCACTCGGTCCACAGGCGCGCGGCCACCCACCGACTCCGACGGCCGGTGTCGCTGCAAGGTGCGACGGCACCCCTCCCCTACGAGGGTGCCCCTGGTCGTCGCGGTGGCAGTGGCCTGCCGCAGTGGCCCGCGGGGTGGCGGATACCATGACGGCCATGAGCGAGTCCACCACTGAAGTGACCGGCACGCGCCGGGTCAAGCGCGGCCTGGCCGACATGCTCAAGGGCGGCGTTATCATGGACGTCGTCACACCCGAGCAGGCCGTCATCGCCGAGGAGGCCGGCGCGGTCGCCGTCATGGCGCTCGAGCGCGTCCCGGCTGACATCCGCGCCCAGGGCGGGGTCGCACGCATGTCGGACCCCGACATGATCGACGGGATCATCGACGCGGTGTCGATCCCGGTGATGGCGAAGGCGCGGATCGGCCACTTCGTCGAAGCGCAGGTGCTGCAGTCCCTCGGCGTGGACTACATCGACGAGTCCGAGGTGCTGACCCCCGCCGACGAGGCCCACCACATCGACAAGCACGCCTTCACCGTCCCGTTCGTGTGCGGCGCGACGAACCTGGGCGAGGCGCTGCGGCGCATCGCCGAGGGCGCGGCGATGATCCGCTCGAAGGGCGAGGCGGGCACCGGCAACGTGGTCGAGGCCACCCGGCACATGCGGGCGATCCGCGGCGAGATGGCCCGGCTCAGCCGGCTCAGCGCCGACGAGCTCTACTCCGCGGCGAAGGAGCTGCAGGCGCCGGTCGAGCTGGTCCGCGAGGTCGCCGAGACCGGCACCCTCCCGGTGGTGCTGTTCACCGCCGGCGGGATCGCCACACCCGCGGACGCCGCGATGATGATGCAGCTGGGCGCGGACGGCGTGTTCGTCGGATCGGGCATCTTCAAGTCCGGCAACCCGGCCCAGCGGGCCCGCGCGATCGTGCAGGCCACCACCTACTGCAACGACCCCGACGTGATCGCCAAGGTGTCCCGCGGCCTCGGGGAGGCCATGGTCGGCATCAACCTCGACGACCTGTCGGAGACCCAGCGGCTGGCCAGCCGCGGCTGGTAGGTACGAGCCCCTACAAGAGGTCCTGGATCGGGTTGACGATCGCCTCGGCCCACTTCTTGTAGATCGGGCGGTCGCGCCAGCCCTCGAGGTCGATCAGCTCGGACGCGGCGACGTCGTCGGCGAAGTGGCCCTCGAGCGTCTCGCAGAGCCCCTCGGAGAAGACGGCCAGGCAGATCTCCTCGTTGTGGCGCATGCTCCGCTCGTCGATGTTGGCGGAGCCGACCAGCGCGATCTGGCCGTCGATCGTGAGGGTCTTCGCGTGCAGCATCGTCTGCTCGTAGTGGTGGATCGTGACGCCGCACTCGAGCAGCTGCTCGTAGTCGTCGGAGCTGGCCAGGTGCACCACGCGCTTGTCGAGGTGGGTGCCCGGCAGCAGCAGCTGGACGTCGACGCCGCGCGTCGCCGCGTCGCACAGCAGCTCGAGCATCCTCTCGCCCGGCACGAAGTACGCGGTGGTGAGGTGGATGCTCGACTCCGCCGCCCGGAGCAGGGCGTCCATCGCGAGGCCGATGTCGTGCCAGAACGGGCCGGACGTCCCCCGGAGCACGAGGACGTCGCAGTCCCCGGCCCGGTCCAGGTCGGGGAAGGTGTCGTCGTCGGTCCACGTCGGGTGCCCGCACTCCACCCAGTGCTCGATGAACGCGGCGGTCATCGCACGGACCGCGGGACCGCGGACGCGGAAGTGGGTGTCGCGCCACTCGTCGGGGTTCCGCGCGTCCCCCTCCCACTCCTCGGCGATGCCGACCCCGCCGGTCATCGCGGTCGACTCGTCGCACACCAGCAGCTTGCGGTGGGTCCGGTGGTGCAGGCGGGTCGGGCGGTCGTCGACGGTGCGGAACATCTCGACGTGGCAGCCCGCCTCGCGCATCTCCTCCACGAGCTCGGAGTTCATCGAGAAGGCGCCCACCGCATCGAGGATCACCCGGACGCGCAGCCCGTCCCGCGCGCGCTCGGCCAAGGCGTGCGCCATCTTCTGGGCGATGTCGCCCGTCCAGTACACGTACGTCAGCAGGTCGATCGTCCGCTCGGCCCGCTCGATGCACTCGAGCATGGCCGGGAAGATCTCGTCCCCGTTGCGGTAGACGTCCACGGCGTTGCCGACCGAGACGGTGGCGCCGGTGACCCCCTCCAGGATGGTGCGCGCTCGATGCATGGCGCTCGGTGTACCCGGCTGACCCTCCGTGGAACCCGTCACGTGGCGGCTCCGGCGATCTGGGCGCCGAGCAGCAGGCACGCCAGGCAGAGCAGCACCACCCAGGGGGTGAGGGAGCGGGTGAGCGAGATCGACGCGGGGTCGCCGATGATCTCCTTCCGCTTCTGCTGGGCCAGCCGGATGACGGCGTCGACGTCCTCGGTGGCGGTCATCTGGATGTTGGGGGCGCCCTCGACCTTCAGGACCGGGTTGATCCGCCACCACGCGGCGTCCGGCATGATCACGGCGTCGACCGCCTTCCAGTCGATGTCCCGGGGCGCACCCACCCCCTGGCGCTCGTGGAGGCCGCGGGTGGTGACCTCCAGGCGCCAGCTCCACTCGCGCACGGTCTGGAGCGCCACGATCGCGGGGTAGGCCAGCACGCCGAAGTCCGACAGGTCGGCGTTGACCGCGGCCCAGCTGACGATGACGACGAGGGTCAGCATCGCGGCGACGCGGATCTGCGGGGGGCGGGTGATGACGAGGGCCTTCATGGGACGCCGATCCTGCCACCCCGCATAGGTTGGGGGCGATGACGACCACGATCGGCGTGCTGGCGCTCCAGGGCGACGTGGCCGAGCACCTCCACATCCTCGAGGGGCTCGGCGTCACCGCCGCGCCGGTCCGCCACGCCCACGAGCTCGACGGCCTCGACGGGCTCATCATCCCCGGCGGGGAGTCGACGACCATCGGGAAGCTGCTGACCCTGTTCGAGCTGATGGCGCCGCTCAAGAGCCGCATCGTCGACGGCATGGGCGTCTTCGGGACCTGCGCGGGCGCGATCCTGCTCGCCTCGCAGGCCACCCACCACGACGGCCGACCCGCCGACCAGCCCCTGCTCGGCGCGATGGACATCACGGTGCGCCGCAACGCCTTCGGCCGCCAGGTCGACAGCTTCGAGGCCGACCTCGACGTCCGCGGCGTGGACGGCGGACCGCTGCGGGCGGTGTTCATCCGCGCCCCCGCCATCGAGCGGGCCGGCGAGGGCGTCGAGGTGCTCGCCCGGGTGGGGGACGAGGCGGCCGGCGATAGCATCGTGGTCTGCCGTCAGGGCCGGCTGCTGGCGAGCGCGTTCCACCCGGAGCTCGCCGGCGACCCCCGTCTGCACCAGTTGTTCCTCGAGATGCTCAGGGTGACGTAGATGTCCGGACACAGCAAGTGGTCCACGATCAAGCGCAAGAAGGGCGCTGCCGACGCGAAGCGCGGCAAGCTCTTCGCCCGCCTGATCAAGGCCATCGAAGCCGCAGCCCGCGAAGGTGGCGCCGACCCCGACGCGAACCCGACGCTCGCGACCATGGTCCAGAAGGCGAAGGACGCGTCGGTCCCGAAGGACAACATCCAGCGCGCGCTCGATCGGGCCTCCGGCAAGGAGGGCGGGGGCGCGCAGTGGGAGACGGTGTTCTACGAGGGCTACGCCCCCGGCGGCGTCGCGGTGTACGTGGAGTGCCTGACCGACAACCGCAACCGTGCGGCCGCTGACGTGCGGGCGGCGTTCACCAAGCACGGCGGGTCGCTCGCAGAGCCCGGCGCGGTCAACTACCTCTTCACCCGGACCGGCGTGCTCACCGTCCCGGCGGACGGGACGTCCGAGGACGACCTGCTCGTGGCCGGCCTGGAGGCGGGCATCGAGGACGTCACCGCCGACGACGAGCAGTTCACGATCACCTGCGCGCCCGAGGACGTGAACGGCCTGCGGAAGGCCCTCGAGTCGGCGGGCATCACCGTCTCCTCGTCGGACTCGACGATGCTGCCGAGCGTCAACGTCCCGATCACGGACGAGGACTCGGCGAAGAAGGTCCTGCGGATCATCGACGCCCTCGAGGACGCCGACGACGTGCAGGAGATCTACGCCAACTACGACATCGCCGACGACCTGCTGGAGGCCGTCGCGTAGGGCATGTCGGCGCTCGGGGGGGAGGGCTTGGAGCAGGAGTCGATCCGGCGGATCGGCAACCTGTTGCCGGTCCCGGTCTCGGTGCTCGACACCTCCGGGCGGTCGGTGTGGGCGAACGAGGCCTATTGCGACCTGGTGAAGATGCCGTTCGAGGACGTCATGACCCGGACGGTCCAGGACGCCGTGCACCCGGACGACCTGCCGGCCTGGGAGGAGGCGCTCGCCCGCGCCATCGCCGGTGAGATCGTCGAGGTCGAGCTGCGCACCCTCGACCGCCAGGGCAACGACCTCCAGGTGGTCTACGCCATCCGGCACGAGCCGGTCAGCGGCCGCGTGTACGCGGTCAGCCAGGACATCCCCGACCACCGTCGCGCCGCGCGGGTGCTGCACCACGCGGCTACGCACGACGCGCTCACCGACGTCGCCAACCGGGCCGCGGCGCTGACCCAGCTCGACGCGTGGCTGGCCGACGGCGTCCCGGTCGCCGTCGCGGTGGTCGACGTCGACGGGTTCAAGCTGATCAACGACCGGATGGGCCACCGGGTCGGCGACGAGGTCCTCCGCGCCCTCGCGCGGCGCATCGAGGCCGCGGCGCCCGAGGGCGGGGTGGTCGGCCGGATGGGCGGCGACGAGTTCGTGGTGCTGGCGCGGGGAACCCGCGGGGACGCCACGCCGGCTGCCCTGGACGCGCTGTCGGCTGGGCTCGCCGAGCGCCTCCACGCGGTGTCGGGCGAGGTCACCGTCCTCGGCCGGCGCGTGCGGCTGAGCGTCAGCGTCGGGGCGACCGCTGCCCTCGACGGCGACGCCGAAGGGGTGCTGCACGAAGCCGACACCGCGGCATCGTCCGCCAAGCGGCAGGGACCCGGCCGGATGCGCAGCTACGACGCGGACCTGCGCCGCTGGGACTCCGAGCGGGCGGCGATGGAGCGGCGGCTCAGCCGTGCGCTGGCCCGCGGGCAGATGACCGCGCACCTCCAGCCCGTGGTGAAGGTGGACGGCGGCGACATCCGCGCCGTCGAGGCGCTCTCCCGCATGGCCACCCCCGACGGGGTCGTCGCCGCGGGCCGCTTCATCGAGGCGGCGGACCACCTCGGCGCGTGGCCGCGGATCTCCTGGCGGACCCGCGAGGCCGCGTTCGCCGCCATGGCGCAGCTGCCCGGGTGGGTGCGGCTGAGCGTGAACCTCGACACCGAGGACCTCGCCGGTCCGGGGTCCCTGCACCGCGTCGTCGAGCAGGCCGCCGCCTTCGGCGTGCCCGCCGGCCGGCTGGTCCTCGAGCTGACCGAGACGATGCTGATGCGCGACGTCGCGCAGGTCACGCAGAGCCTCGCGGCCGTCCGCCGGCTGGGGGTCATGATCGCGGTCGACGACTTCGGCGTCGGCAGCTCGTCGCTCCGCTCGGTCAGCGAGCTGCCGATCGACGTGCTGAAGGTCGACGCCTACTTCGTCGCCGCCGCGCGCCGCGGCCACGCCCCCCGGGAGGTGCTGCGCGCCATCGCCGGGCTGGGGCCGGCCCTGGGGATCCGCACCGTCGTCGAGGGGGTGGAGGAGCCGGCCGACCTCGAGCTCGCCACCGACCTGGGCTTCACCCACGCACAAGGCTGGCTGGTCGGTCTCCCGTCGCCCGTCGAGGACCTCGTCGGCCACCCGGGGCTGGCTCACCCCAGTCGGCTGTGACGCTGCTAGGGTCAAACGCATGTTCGGACGGATCGTGCTGGGGGTGGACCCCGGCCTGGCCCGCTGCGGGATCGCGGTGGTGGCCGCAGGACGGCCACGCCCGTCGCAGCTGCACGCCGAGGTCGTCGCCACCGGGGCGGACACGCCGCACGGGCAGCGGCTGCACGCGGTCCACCGGGCGATCGAGGCGACGCTGGTCCGCCACGACGTCGACGTGCTGGCGGTGGAGCGGGTCTTCATCAACGCCCAGGCCCGCACCGGCATCGGCGCCGCGCAGGTCGTCGGCCTGGTCCACCTGCTCGGCGCGGTCCACGACCTGCCGGTCGTCGAGTACACCCCGTCGCAGGTCAAGGCGGCGGTGACCGGCGTCGGCGACGCGGCGAAGGACCAGGTCGGCTACATGGTCGCCCACCTGCTCGGCCTCGACGCGCCACCCACCCCGGCTGACCGCGCCGACGCCCTCGCGGTCGCGCTGTGTGACCTGCAACAACCAGGCGACCTGCAACAACCCGGTGTTCGCAACCAACCGGCTGGCTTGCCGCCGCGACTCGCCGCGGCGCTGGCCGACGCCGGCCCGGGCCTCGCGCCGATCCGCCGACCGGGGGAGGGGAGGGGACGGTGATCGCCCTCCTCCGCGGCGTCGTCGCCCAGCTCTCGGCTGGCGAGGTGATCCTCGACGTCGCCGGCGTCGGCTACCGGGTGCGGGTGCCCACCGGCGCGCGTCTTGCCGGACGCGGCGAGGAGCTGACCCTCCACACCCACCTCGCGGTCCGCGAGGACGCGATGGATCTGTACGGCTTCACCGGCCCCGCCGACCGCGACCTGTTCACGGTCATGCTCAGCGTGTCCGGGGTCGGCCCGAAGATCGCCCTGGCCGCCATCGACACCCTGGGCGCCGACGGCCTCCGGGCGGCGGTGATCGCCGACGACGTCACCGCCCTGACCGCCGTGCCCGGGGTCGGCAAGAAGGGCGCCCAGCGGATGATCCTCGAGCTGCGCTCGAAGGTCGGGTCGCTGGGCGACCTCGCCACCGCCGGCGCCACCAGCGTCGGCGCGGGCCCGACGGCGAGCGATCCCCGGTCCGAGGCCCGCCTCGCGCTCGGCGCCCTCGGCTACGGCGCCGGCGAGGTCGAGGCGGCCCTGCGCGGCCTGCCCGGCGATGCGAGCGCCGAGGACCTGATCCGCCTGGCGCTGCGCGGTCTGGCGACCTGATGGACGCCGACCGCGAGCCGCTGCTCGACCCCCAGCCCGCCGCCGACGACGCGGACCTCGAGACGTCCCTCCGACCGCGCCGCCTGGGGGAGTTCGTCGGCCAGGACCGGGTGAAGGCCCAGCTCGAGCTGATCCTGACCGGTGCCCGCCAGCGCGGTGCGGCCGCGGACCACCTGCTGTTCAGCGGCCCGCCGGGGCTCGGCAAGACGTCCCTCGCCCACATCGTCGCCGCCGAGATGGACGCGGCCCTGCGGGCGACGAGCGGCCCGGCGCTCGAGCGCCCGGGCGACCTGGCCGCCATCCTCACGAACCTCGAGCAGGGCGACGTCCTGTTCCTCGACGAGATCCACCGGCTGCCGCGGGCGGTGGAGGAGATCCTCTACCCGGCGATGGAGGACTTCGTCCTCGACATCGTCGTCGGCAAGGGCCCGGCCGCGAAGGCCTTCCGGCTGCCCCTCCCCCCCTTCACCCTGGTCGGGGCGACGACCCGCACCGGTCTGCTGACCGGCCCGCTGCGCGACCGGTTCGGCTTCGCGACCCGGCTCGAGTTCTACGAGGCGGCCGACCTCACCCGCATCGTCGGGCGCTCCGCCGAGCTGCTCGGGGTGCCGGTGGACACCGCCGGGTCGGAGGAGATCGCCCGCCGCAGCCGCGGCACGCCCCGGATCGCCAACCGCCTCCTGAAGCGGGTCCGCGACTACGCCGAGGTCCGCGGCGACGGCACCGTCGACGCCGCCACGGCGGCGGCGGCCCTCGAGATGTTCGAGGTCGACCACGCCGGCCTGGACAAGCTCGACCGGATGGTCCTGCACCGCCTGTGCGGCGACTTCGGGGGCGGACCGGTCGGGTTGGGCACGCTCGCGGTCGCGGTCGGCGAGCAGCCCGACACCGTCGAGGACGTCGTCGAGCCGTTCCTGATCCAGCGGGGGATGCTCGCCCGCACGCCCCGCGGCCGGGTGGCGACCGCCGCCGCGTTCGCCCACCTCGACCTGCCGTTCGCCCCGCCGGAGGCCGACGTCCCCCGACTGTTCGAGGGCTGACCCGGCCGACGGCGGGCGCAGCGGCCTCTCGGTGAGGTGCTACCGTTGCTCGTCGCGCCAGGCAGTGCGCTGACCTCGCGTGCGCCTGCACCCCGGTCGATCGACCGCGGCGCGCCACGACCGAGACTCCAACGGCTGGACCAAGGGTTCGACATGGCCATCACCACCACCATCATCGCGAGCGCGTCCGACGCCATCCTCCTCGCCGAGAACGGCGGGGACGGCGCCGCAGCCGCGAACCCCATCGCCTCGCTCCTGCCGTTCCTGCTGATCGGCCTCGTCTTCTACTTCCTGATCATCCGCCCCCAGCGGAAGCGCCAGCAGGAGCAGCAGTCGATGCTGAAGAAGCTGGGCATCGGGGACCGGATCGTGACGATCGGCGGGTTCCACGGCGAGATCGTCGGCCTGACCGACGACACGATGAGCGTCGAGATCGCCCCCGGCACGGTCGTGACGATGGCCCGCAACGCCGTGAGCAAGTCGCTCACCGAGCCGAGCGATGACCTCGACGACCTGGACGACGACTTCGACGACGACTTCGGCGACGAGGACGACTTCGACTTCGACGACGACGTCGACACCGTCGACGACGACCGCCCCACCGACGACGGGACCCGCTAGCCCTTGGACTCCCACGTCGAGTCCGAGCTGCTGCCTGCCAGCGTCCCCCTCGGCGGGAGGACCGCGGAGGGGCTCGAGCAGACCACCCCGGAGCAGTCGACCGGCCGCAGCCGCATCCCGCTGCTCGACACCGTGCGCCAGCACGCCGAGATCTCCGGCATGCTCGAGATGGCCGACGAGTTCCTCTCCGCGCAGGGCTTCACCGAGCACGGCTTCCGCCACGCCAACCTGGTCGGGCACATCGCCTACAACGTCCTGACCCACCTGGGCCACGACGAGCACCTCGCCGAGCTCGGCGCGGTCGCCGGCTACCTGCACGACATCGGCAACGTCGTCAGCCGGTCCCAGCACGGCCAGACCTCCGGGATCATCGCCTTCACGGTGCTGCGCGAGCTCGACATCCCGATGGTCGACATCGCCCAGATCATGGGTGCGGTCGGCAACCACGAGGAGCAGTACGGCGTCGCGGTCAGCCCGGTCAGCGCCGCGGTGATCGTGGCCGACAAGTCCGACGTGCACCGCTCGCGGGTGCGGGACACCGGCGACATCGAGGCCGACATCCACGACCGGGTCAACTACGCCGTCACGTCGAGCTTCCTCCGCGTCTCCGATCGGATCGAGCCGGAGCCGATCAGCGAGGAGGCCGGCTTCGAGAAGGAGCTGGACGACGTGCGGCGCGAGGAGGGACTCGACCCCGCGCGCGACCACTCCCCGGCGCGGATCACCGTGCCGTCGAAGACCCTCACGCTGGAGCTCGAGGTCGACACCTCGGTCACCCCGGTCTTCGAGTACTTCGAGATCTTCATGGAGCGGATGGTCATGTGCCGTCGCGCCGGCCGCACGCTGGGCGCCGAGTTCAAGATCACCGTCAACGACGTCCCGGTGCTGTAGCCCATGTCACGAAGCCGCCTGACCGCCCTCATCGTCGCCTACCTGGTGTTCCTGGGCGCGCTCTGGACCTGGATCCTCGTCGCGGGCCTCGAGCCCCGGCTGGGCCTCGACCTGCAGGGCGGCGTCAGCGCCGACCTGATCCCCGCGCAGGGGCAGGGTGAGATCGACGTCGAGGTCCTCGACCAGACCGTGCAGACCATCCGCGAGCGCGTGGACGCGCTCGGCGTGGCCGAGCCGGACATCGCCCGTCAGGGCGACACCGTCCAGGTGCAGCTCCCCGGCGTCGCCGACCAGGCCCAGGCCCGCGAGATCATCGGCCGCACCGCCCAGCTGCAGTTCCGGCCGGTCCTCGCCGAGATCCCGCCCGGCACCACCGGCGAGTTCACGCCGCCGACCGCCGAGGCGCTCCCCCTCCCCTCCGAGGACGCGCTCCCCACTGAGGGCGCCGACCCGGCCCCGGAGGCCAGCAAGACCGTCGCGCAGGCGGACCCCACCGAAGCGCCCGCCAGCGAGGAGCCCGTCAGCGAGGCGCCCGCCACCGAGGAGCCGGCGGCGCCGGTCGACGCCGGGGCCACCTGTGACGAGCGGGACGACCTGAGCGTCCCCGACCCCGACGAGCCGGTCGTGCTGTGCCTGCGCACCACCGACGCGAACGGCGACGAGCTGCCCCGCGACCAGTGGGCCCGGCTGCAGCTCGGACCGGCGACGGTCTCCGGCGACTCCCTCACCGACGCGCGCGCCGAGATCGCCCCCGGCGGGCTCGGCCAGACGTGGCTGACCGCGCTCGAGTTCGACTCCGAGGGCGCCGACGCGTTCGAGCAGATCACCGCCGAGCTGGCCTGCAACCAGGGCGTCACCCGCCAGCTCGCGATCGTCCTCGACAACGTCGTCGAGCAGGCCTCGCCGATGGCCCAGGACATCGCCTGCGGGCAGGGCATCCCGAACGGCCAGGCCGTCATCCAGGTGGGGGAGGAGGACGCCGCGAAGGACCTCGCCCTGGTCCTGCGGTCCGGTGCCCTCCCCATCCAGCTCGACTTCGGGACCTTCCAGACGATCAGCCCGACGCTCGGCGAGGACTCCCTCGACGCCGCGCTCGTCGCCGGCGTGATCGGCCTCGCCCTCGTCACCGTCTACCTGGTCGTGCTGTACCGCGGGCTCGGCCTGCTCGCGGCCCTCGAGATCGTCGTCGGCGTCGCGACCATCTACGGCCTGCTCATCGTCCTGGGCGAGCTCGTCGGGTTCACCCTCACCCTCGCCGGCATCGCCGGCATCATCATCTCCATCGGCATCGCCGGGGACTCCTCGATCATCTACCGCGAGCGGTACCGCGACGAGCTGCGCGCCGGGCGGACCATCCGCACCGCCGCCGAGCACGCCTTCCACAACTCCTTCAGGACCAACTTCACCGGCGCCGTCGTCAGCTTCCTCGCCGCCGTGGTGCTGTACTTCCTCGCCGTCGGGCCCGTCCGCGGGTTCGCCTTCACCCTCGGCATGTCGACGATCATCGACGTGCTGCTGTTCGCCACCTTCACCCGCGGGATGTTCGGCCTGGTCGCCCGCAGCCCGAAGCTCGCGTCCGCGCCGTGGGTCGGCCTCGGCGCCGGGGTGACCGACGAGCAGCGGCAGGCCGCGCAGGAGCGCAGCACCGTGGCCCGCACCCGCCGCGCCGGCAAGAAGGGACGCAAGTGAGCGACTCGACCGCCACGCCGACCCGGCCGGAGGGCCGCGACGGCATCCTCACCCGCCTGGTCACCGGCCAGACCGAGATCGACTTCATCGGCCGGTCGCGGCTGTGGCTCCTCGTCGTCATCGCGATCCTCGCCGTCAGCGCCCTGGCGCTGCTCGTCCGCGGGCTCGACTTCTCGATCGAGTTCGTCGGCGGGTCGTCCTTCACCGTCGTCGACGCCGACCACACCCTCGACGTGGAGGAGATCGAGGCCGCGCTGACCGAGGCCGGCATCGACGAGACCATCGTCCAGATCCTCGACGACGGCGCCGGGGCCGAGGTGTCCACGCAGGCGCTCAGCGAGAACCCCGACGTCAGCGAGGACGACGTCATCGACGTGCTCGCCGAGCTGAGCGGCGGGGAGGTCAGTGCCTCCACCATCGGGCCCCGCTGGGGGGCGCAGATCACCGAGCAGGCGGTCCGCGGGCTCGTCGTCTTCCTGCTGCTCGTGGTGGTCTACCTGAGCATCCGCTTCGAGTGGCGGATGGCCGTCGCCGCGATCGCCAGCCTGGCCCACGACATGATCGCCTCGGTCGGGCTCTACGCCCTGACCGGCTTCCGCGTGTCCCCCGCCACCGTCATCGCGTTCCTCACCATCCTCGGGTACTCGCTGTACGACACCGTCGTGGTGTTCGACCGGGTGGACGAGGAGACCAAGGCCCTGTCCGGGGTGTCCACGCGCACCTACGGCGAGGTCGCCAACGGCGCGCTCAACCACGTCCTGATGCGGTCGCTGTCGACCGCGGTCACGTCGATCCTCCCCGTCGCGGTGCTCGTCGCGATCGGCTTCGCGGTCACCAGCGTCGCCACGCTGCTCGACCTGTCCCTCGCCCTGTTCATCGGCATGCTCCTCGGGCTGTACTCCTCGGTCGTGGTCGCCGCGCCCCTGCTGGTGTGGCTGAAGGAGCGCGAGCCCAAGTACGCCGAGCTCAAGCAGCGCGCCCGCGGCGCCTGACCGTCCACAGGCGGACCATCCGGTCGGTGTGCGCGCCGATCACGCTGGGTACAACCAGATGAGCAGTCAGCGCGGGCATCGGATGTGGAACAGTGCAGTCGAGCGACATCGTGACAGGGGTCGAACCGCCTGCGTTCGAATCCGTCGCCCGTGAGGTCGCCGCCGCGCTCAGCCAGCGGGTCGGGATCCGCCGGTGGACCCTCGCCCGCGAGGTGGAGGGGGTCCGCATGCGGACCCGCCTCGACGCCGCCGACGTCGGTGCCACCCCCACCGAGGGCTGCCTGACCGAGCTCCGCGCGCTGCTCGAGGACGGCGACCCGGTCGTGATCCTGGACCTCGACGCCGATCCCGGCAGCTCCGACGCGCTCGCCGACCAGCTCGAGGGCGTCGTCGTCGCGACCTGGCTGCGCGACGCCGAGGGCACGCCGCTCGCCATGCTCGTCGGCTCCGATCCCGATCCTCCGGCGATCGACGTCGCGTCCGCGCGCGACCACCTCC
>NZ_CAXQBR010000072.1 GCF_964222135.1 Euzebya sp. | reverse complement strand
CTACTTCGCCTCATGGCGAAGTAGGCCCCGATCGCGCCCAACCTCGGCGCGACCTCGGCGCGACCGCCAACCTCGCCCAAACCTCGGCGCGACCCCTCAGCCGCCCCGCCGCCCCAGGTCCCGCCGCGCTCCCTCCGCCGGTCCGACCAGCCCGCCCATGACGAGGTCGGCGAACTGCTGGGCGACCTCGTCGGGGGTGCTGGGCCCGTCGGGCTGCCACCAGGTGGAGATCCAGTTCATCATCCCGAAGATCGCCATCGCCGTCAGCTTCGGGTCGACGTCCGCCGCGACGGCGCCCTCCGCGACCCCCCGCCGCAGCAGGTCGCGGATCGCCGAGTCGAAGCGGTCGCGCTCGGCCAGGATGGTCGCGCGGCGATCGGGGGAGAGGTGGCGGAAGTCGTTCAGGAAGACGCCGACCTCCTCCGCGTCGCGGCAGTAGACCCGCACCTGCTCCTCGAGGTAGGTGCGGAGCTGCACCAGCGGGTCCCCCTCCTCGGCCAGCCACTCCTCGAGCCGCGCGATCGTGTCGCGGTGCACGCGGTCGATGATGCTGAAGAGGAGGTCCTCCTTCGAGTCGATGTAGTAGTACAGGCTCCCCTTGAGGATCCCGAGCTCGTCGGCGACGTCCTGGATCGACGCGGACGCGTAGCCCTTCTCGTGGAAGACCCGCGTGGCGGCGGCGAGGACCTCGTCCCGCCGCCGCGGCGCGTCGCGACCAGCCCGCTCGGTGCTCGACATCTGCGCGAGCCTACCGGCGGGTGCGGCCCGGCGGCTCAGTACCGCCACCCCTCCTCGAGGGGCCACAGCCGCCGGCCGAGGATGTCCTCGACGCAGGTCAGCCCGGCACGGGCGGCCCGGTCGATGCCGATGCCGCGG
This sequence comes from Euzebya sp., assembly GCF_964222135.1. NCBI lineage: Bacteria > Bacillati > Actinomycetota > Nitriliruptoria > Euzebyales > Euzebyaceae > Euzebya > Euzebya sp. The sequence continues at coordinate 7,248 of NZ_CAXQBR010000072.1, read as the reverse complement.
GACTTGAAGGTCTCGGAGGCGAAGTAGAGGCCCTGGACGTTGGGGGCCTTCCAGTGGGGGCGGAAGGTGCCGACCAGACCGGGCTTCTGGATGACGCCGAAGGAGGGGTCGTAGACCAGGTGGCGGCGCTTGAAGACGTGGTCGGCGAGGCCGGGCCACATGATCTCCACGTCCTGCTCGAACTCGTCGAACTTCTGCTTCACGAACCGCATGTCGCCGGGCCGGTCGAACCCGTGGAGCATCGCGCCCATGACGTAGAGGTGCTTGCCCTCCGGCGCGACCGACGGGTCCAGGGCGGACATCTCGAACATGAAGCCCGACGTGCGGGCGATCGGCGTGTGCAGCCAGGTGGCGATCTCCTGGCGGTCGAGGACGCTCACCGGCTCCTCGGTCGCCATGTACAGCCCGGCCCAGGAGATCCGCCAGCGGTCCTGCGCGAGGTACTTGATCTGGCTCGCGTACCAGTCGGGGAGCACGTCCTCGGGGACGACCTGCAGGACGTTCCAGACGGGGAGGGTGGAGATCACGACGGGTGCCCGGACCTCGTCCTCGTGGAAGACCTCGTTGGGGAGCACCGCGCCGGCGCGGGGCAGGGCCACGCCGCGGACCTCGCCGTCCTCGACGATCACCCGGCTGACCGGCTGGCCCAGACGGACCTCGCCGCCGTGCTCGGTGATCGCGTCCCGCAGGTCCGCGAACAGCTTCTGCCACCCGCCCTCGGGCCAGTAGCTGTACGCCGCCGTGCCCTTCTCCTCGTAGTGCATCTTGCGGACGAACAGGTTCTCCGACGCCGAGTGGTCCCACCAGTCCTCGGTCATGCACTCCATGACGGTGATGAACTCGAACAGGTCGATGACGCCCTGGTGGTCGGAGTGCTGGCGGATCCAGTCGCGCATCGGGCGGTCGTCCCAGCGCTCGAGCTCGTCGTACGGCGTGTCGACCAGCGCCTTGATGACCTTCTTCAGCTCGTCCTTGTCCCCGGAGTACCGGTCGCGGATCGAGCCCCACGACTCGGTCTCGTGGTTCCACACCGGCATGTCGGTGTTGGACGGGCCGTGTCCCAGGTGCTTGCCGACGTGTTCGAAGATCTTCGTCATCCCCGACCCGGAGTCCTCCATCAGGTGGGCGCCGAGGTTCAGCTCGTAGCCCTCGTCGGGGGTGGCCATGCCCCGCCCGCCGAGGAACGGGCTGCGCTCCACCACCAGGACCGACTGGCCCTCCTTCGCGAGCAGGGCGCCGGCCGACAGGCCGGCCGCCCCCGCACCGATCACGATCACGTCGTAGTCCACAGCGCCCTCCGGAGGAGTCCAAACCAAACGATTGTTTGAATCATGCTAGGCAGTGGCGGACCGTACGGCAACTGGATCGTTTACCGACCAGTAGGTAACGTGCGGTTGTGACGAGCAGCACCGTGAACATCGGCATGATCCCCGCGAAGTGGGCGCACCTCGACGGTGGTCGCGAGGCGATCGTCGACGTGCCGAGCGGCCGGCGGATCACGTACGCCGCGCTCGACGAGATGGTCCGCCGCCTGGCCAACGGGCTCTGCGACGAGCTGGGTCTGGCGCGCGGGGACCGGGTGGCGATCCTGTCCCGCAACTCCATCGAGTACCAGGCGCTCTACTTCGCGAGCGGGCGGGTCGGGTTGATCACCCAGCCGCTGAACTGGCGCCTCGGACCCGCTGAGCTGGCGCGGATCATCGCCGACGCCGAGCCGCGCGCCATCGTCGTCGCGGACGAGTTCGCCGACGTCGCCGTCGAGCTCCAGCGGCTCGTCGACGTCCCCCACCGGCTCGACGTCGCACCGGACGGCAGCGGCTCGCTGACCGACCTCCTCGCCCGCGCCTCAGATGCCGAGCCGGCCGCGTCGGCGACCGTCGGCGGGGACGACCCCCTCTTCATCCTCTACACGGGCGGGACCACCGGCATGTCGAAGGGAGTGCTGCACTCCCACCGCAGCGCCTGGACCGGGATGCTCAACCAGACCGTCGCCGAGCGCGTCGTGCCGACCGACGTGTACCTGCTGACCGGCCAGATGTTCCACATCCCGATCGTCCTGGCGATGAACTACATGGCGCACGGGTGCCCGCTGGTCCTGATCAACTTCGAGCCGCGGCTCGCGCTCGAGGTCATCGAGGCCGAGCGCGTGTCCGCGCTGCTCGGCATCACCACGATGCTGAACTGGATGATGGCCGTCGACGACTTCGACCGCTACGACCTGTCGAGCCTCCGCAACATCCAGTACGGCGGCGGGCCGATGCCCTCGAGCGTCGTCCGCGCCGCGCTCGAGGCGTTCCCCTGCACCCTCATCCAGGGCTACGGGCAGACCGAGGGGACGACGATGGCCTTCCTGCCCCAGGAGGTCCACGAGGAGGCCGTCCGCGGCATCAACCCGCACCGCCTCCGCTCATGCGGCCGGGAGGCGTTCGCCACGCAGGTCCGCGTCGTCGACCTCGACGGGCGGCCGGTGCCGATGGACGGGACCACCGCGGGGGAGGTGGTGGTCCGCTCGGAGGCCAACATGCTCGGCTACTGGCGTCGCCCCGAGCTGACCGCCGAGACGATCCGCGACGGCTGGATGCACACCGGCGACCTCGCCACCTGGGACCCCGACCGCTTCGTCTACATCGTCGACCGTGCGAAGGACATGATCATCTCGGGCGGGGAGAACATCTACTCCGCGCAGGTGGAGGAGGCGATCAACGCCCACCCCGCCGTGCTCGAGTGCGCGGTGATCGGGGTGCCGGACGACGAGTGGGGCGAGAACGTCCACGCCGTCGTCGTCCTGAAGGCGGGGCAGGACGCGACGGAGGCCGACATCATCGCCACCGCCCGCCAGCACCTGGCCAGCTACCAGAAGCCCAAGAGCGTCGAGTTCGTCGCCGAGCTGCCGAAGGCCCCGACCGGCAAGATCCTCAAGCGAGAGCTGCGCCGCGCACACTGGGACGACGCCGACCGCACCGTCTGAGGGACCTCAGCCGACGACGACCTCCGCGGTGCCGGTGACGAGCCGCGTGCCGTCGTCGCGATCGAGCCAGACGTCGCAGGAGGCGACCACCGCCTCGTCGACGGTCTGGACGGCGGTCACCTCGCCGGACGCGACCAGCCGGTCGCCGGCGAACACGTTGCCCGTCAGCCGGACCCGGAGCCGGCGGAGGGCGCCGGGCCGGCCGCCGGCCCAGGCGAGCAGCGCGTTGACGACGTACCCGACGTTGGTGGGGCCCTGGTTGACCGGCCGGTCGCCCATGCCGAGCTCGCGGACGACGTCGGCGTCGAAGTGGATCGGGTTCGGGTCGCGGAGCAGCACCGCCATGGTCTTCATGCGCTCGGCGTCGACCCCGTCGACGGTGAACGGCGGGATGGCATCGCCCGGCTGGACGGTCCTCATCGCCCCTCCCGCCGTGGGCACACGTAGGTGTTGCGCAGCGTCGCCGCGTCGTCGCCCGCAGCGTCGACGATGCGGACCTCCGCGGTCACCAGGTCGAACGTGCCGCTGCGACCTCGCTTGCGCTCGACGGCGGTGATCGTCGGGCTGACCTCGAACGCCTCGCCGGCGCGGAGCGCTCGGGACTGGATGATGTCCATCTCGCCCAGCATCGGCCCGTCCGCCATGGGGCAGTCGAGCAGCTCGAAGAGCTCGCCGATGGAGTAGCCGACACCCCGGACGGCGGCGTGGAAGATGAATATCGGGTGGAGCTCGTCACCGGTCGGCGGGGCCAGCATCGCGTCGGCCCCGAGCCACCCCTCGTAGCCCTCCGCGCGGTACGTGCCGCCGGGCAGCGCCCGGCCCACGACCCGCTCGCGGAGCTCCTCGAGGCCGATCACGACCCACCCGCCCGCGCGCCCTTGGCGGTCTGGGGCACCGTCATCCGGCCCACGATCGCGCGGAACGGCTCGGCGGCCTCGGCCACCGACGCCATCGCCGCGTCGTAGGCGGCGACGAGCCGGTCCTCGGCCGCGTAGTCGAAGGGGTCGACCAGGTTGGGGTTGGCGTCCATCTCCTCGCGGTGGGCGAGCATCCACTCCACGGTCTCCGCGAGCCCGTCGCGGACGCTCATCACGTCGGCGTAGCCCAGCTGCTCGCGGATCTTCGACGTGTCGAGCACGCAGCTCGGCGTGGCCTGGTAGCCGAACGCGATCACACCCCAACCGGGGCTCGGCAGCTCGCCGGGCAGCGAGCGGATCGGCAGATCCCCGCCGGCGGCGAGGGCCGTCAGCTCGGCCCACTGCCGGATGCTGACGAGTTCGTCGTCGGCGACGTTGTAGGCCTGCTGCGCGGCCGCCTCGGGGTGGTCGACCGCGCACAGGATCGCGTGCGCGGCGTTGGCCGCGCCCGCGCGGGAGTGGATGCCGCGCCCGTCGTCGGACAGGATCATCCACGGCCGGCCGTCGAGGACGCGGCGGACGACCGTCCACTCCCACGCGTGGGGGTTCCGCGGCCCGTAGACCGTCGGGTAGCGCAGGTAGGTCGCCCCGAACGCCCCGCGCCGGCCGAGCTCGAAGACGGTGTCCTCGGTGCGCCGGATGGCACCGGTGCGGTAGGTCACCGGCTCGCGGTCCTCGACCGGGACGAGGGGGTGGTCCTCGTGGACCGGCATGTCCATGCCCGTCGGCACCCGCCGGTGGGGGTCGATGTAGCCGTCGTAGACCGGGGTCCCGCCCACGGCGAGGAAGTGCTCGCAGCGGCCGGCCACGTGCTGGGCGAGGAGGCGGACGCGGCCGTACGTGGCGATGACGACGTCCCATCGGCCGTCGCCCAGCGCGTCGGCGATGCCGTCGGCGTCGTAGGGATCCCCGTGCAGGTGGGGGACGTCCGGGCCGTCGGGCACCTCGTGGCGGCCGGTGTGGAAGATCGTGGTGTCGAGGCCGCGCTCGAGCAGGCCCTCCACGAGGGGCGGGCCCGTCGGGCCGGTGCCCCCGATGACCAGTGCGGTGCGTGCGCTCATGTCCGCTCCGTCCTCCTCGTGGCGGCGGTCGTGTCGCCGATCATGCGGCGCCGAGCCCGCCGTCGACGGTGTAGGTCGCCCCGGTCACCCAGCTGCTCTCGTCGCTCGCGAGGAACAGCGCGACGGCGACGACCTCGTCGAGGGAGCCGAAGCGGCGCATCGGGTAGCGCTGCTGCTCCCGCTCCAGGGCGCGGGCGGTCCGCTCGTCGTCGGCCCGGCCACCGCCGCCCACCATGCTGGCGAACGTCTCGGTGACCAGTGGGGTGGGCGTCGTGCCCGGTGCGATCGCGTTGACGCGCACCCCGGACGGGCCGACCTCCACCGCGGTGGCGCGGCACAGGCCGATCACGCCCGCCTTCGACGCCGCGTACGGCGCGATCCCGCGGATGCCCTTGATGGCCGCGGTGCTGGCGGTCGCCACGATAGAGCCCGAGCCCTGGGCGACCATGGTCGGGATCACGGCGCGCATGGACAGCCACACGCCGGTGAGGTTCACCGAGATGACCCGGTCCCAGTCGGCGGGGTCGGTGCCGGCCGTCGACCCGATGCCCGGGATGCCGGCGTTGGCGAACAGCACGTCGATGCGGCCGAACGCGTCCAGGGCCGCAGCCGCCATGCCCTCGGTCGCGGCGATGGAGGTGACGTCGGTCGCAACGGCGACGGCGCGACCACCATCGGCGTTGATCGCCCCGGCGACCTCGTCCGCCCCGCGGAGGTCCGCGCAGACGACGAGGGCACCCTCCGCAGCGAAGCGCTCGGCGGCCCGCCGCCCGATCCCCGACCCGGCGCCGGTGACGACGGCGACCTCGTCCGCGAGCCGGCCGACCATCAGCCGTCCGTGATCGTCGTCAGGACCGCGCCGTGCTCCACGACGTCGCCGACCTCCAACGCGATCGGACCCATCACGCCCCCCCGGTGGGCCACGACGTGGTTCTCCATCTTCATGGCCTCGATCACCACGACCAGGTCACCGGGAGCGAGCACGTCACCCTCCGCCGCGGAGACCGCGACGACGACGCCCTGCATCGGCGCCCGCAGCTCTGGGCCGTCCACGGTCGCCGCGCCACCGCCCGCCCGGTCGCCGTCGCGTCGGCGACGGGCCCGGGTCTGCACCCCGTCCGTCGCGGTCCCGACCCCGTGCACGGTGACGTGAAGCGACCGGCCGGACACGGTGAGCGCCACCTCTCGGGCGGTGGTCGTCCGCCCCGGCAGCGCGACGACGACCGGGGCCGCCTCCGGTGCCGCGCCGTCGGCGTCGAACGCCACCAGGGAGGATAGGTCCCACTCGGTCTCCACCGACACCGTCGAGTGGGTGGCGGCGGCGAACTGCTCGTCGGCCATCGCCAGGCGGTGGAAGCCGAGGGTGGTCGGGACCCCGCCGACGGCCATCTCGTCGAGCGCGCGGGCCATCCGGCGCCGGGCGGCGTCCCGGTCGGCGCCCCACACGATCAGCTTGCCGATCATCGAGTCGTAGGTGCGGGGGATCTCGTCGCCCGCCTCGACGCCGCCGTCGAAGCGCACCCACGGCCCCTGGGGCACCGCCAGCTCGGTGACCAGGCCGGGGGAGGGGACGAAGCCGACCGCCGGGTCCTCGGCGTTGACCCGCACCTCGATGGCGTGGCCGGCGAGGGCCACCTCGTCCTGGCTGACGCCCATCCCCTCGCCCGCGGCGATGCGCAGCTGCTCGGCGACGAGGTCGACGCCGGTGACCAGCTCCGTGACGGGGTGCTCCACCTGCAGCCGTGTGTTCATCTCGAGGAAGTAGAAGGCCTGCTCGCCGTCGTCGCGGTCCTCGAGGAGGAACTCGCACGTGCCGGCGCTCACGTAGCCCATCTCCTGGGCCACCCTGATCGCGGCCTCGCGGATCGCCTTGCGGGTCCCGTCGTCGATGCGGGGTGCGGGGGCCTCCTCCACGAGCTTCTGGTGGCGGCGCTGCAGCGAGCAGTCGCGGTCGCCCAGGTGGATGGTGGTCCCGTCGACGTCGGCCAGCACCTGCACCTCGACGTGGCGGGGCCGCTCCAGGTAGCGCTCCAGGTAGCACTCGCCGCGGCCGAACGAGGCCTCGGCCTCGCGGCGCGCGCCGGCGAGGGCGTCACGGACCTGCGCCGGCGAGCGGACGACCTTCATGCCGCGGCCCCCGCCGCCGAACGCCGCCGTGACCGCGATCGGGTACCCGTGCGCCTCGCCGAAGCGCACCGCCTCGGCGGGGTCGTCGGTCGGCTCGGTCGTCCCCGGCACGACGGGCACGTCCGCCGCCGCGGCCACCGCGCGGGCGGACAGCTTGTCGCCCATGCGCTCGATG
>NZ_CAXQBR010000071.1 GCF_964222135.1 Euzebya sp. | reverse complement strand
GCACACGGCCTCTTCGGTGAGCTCGGCGTCGGCACCGTGACCGCCTCCACCCTCCAGCTCGGCCTCGGCGTCGCCGGCCTCCTCGCCGGACTGGGCCTCACCTTCATCGCCACCGGCGCCGGCCTCGTCTGGGCCGCCGCCCGCAAGTCCGAGTCTGGGATCCAGGAGTCGGAGTCCTCGTCGCGAGACCTGGCGAGCGTCTAACCCACACCCGCCGGACCGCGTCCGGCACCTCGGAACCCAACACCGCGAGGCCCTCCCCACCCGGGGAGGGCCTTTCGGCATCCCCGGCACGGCGTGGGGGACCAGCCCGGCGGACCGACCGCCGATGAGATCCGGCTGGTCGCCCCGTCGGAACGTGTGGCACCAGGGCGGTGCCCGATCCACCCGACCCGGTGTCACGGGGTCGGCGTAGGCTCGGACGATCGCGGCCGGGCCGGCCGCAGGGAGACGAGGAGGCCACCAGATGACGGCTGAGCTGGCCATCAGAGCCGAGGGGCTCGAGAAGCACTTCGGCGCGACGCGTGCGGTGGACGGGCTGGACCTGTCGGTGCCGATCGGATCGGTGTACGGGGTCCTCGGGCCCAACGGGGCCGGGAAGACCACGGCCATCCGGGTCCTCGCCACGTTGTTGCCGCCGACCGGCGGGCGGGCGTGGGTGTTCGGCCACGACGTGGTCGCCGAGCCCGAGGCGGTGCGCGGCACCGTCAGCCTCACCGGGCAGTTCGCATCGGTCGACGAGGACCTGACCGGCACCGAGAACCTGGTCCTCCTCGGCCGGCTGTGGGGCCACGACCGCCCGGCCGCCCGCCGACGGGCGGACACCCTCCTCGAGGCCTTCGGGCTGGCGGACGCGGCGGCGCGGCAGGTCAAGACCTACTCGGGCGGGATGCGGCGGCGCATCGACATCGCCGCGAGCATCGTCGTCACGCCGCGGCTGATCTTCCTCGACGAGCCCACGACCGGCCTCGACCCCCGCAGCCGCAACCAGGTGTGGGAGATCGTCCGGGCATTGGTCGCCGAGGGCACCACCGTGCTGCTGACGACCCCGTACCTCGACGAGGCCGACCAGCTGGCCGACCGGATCGCGGTGATCGACCACGGGCGGGTGATCGCGGAGGGCACCGGCTCGGAGCTGAAGGCCTCCGTCGGCGCGGGCGTCCTGCACCTCCGCCTCCGCGATCCCGCGCGACGGCCCGACGCCGCGGCGGCCATCGGCCGCGTCGTCACCGCTGACGTCCAGCTCGAGCGGGACCCCGCCGCGCTGACCGTGCGGGTCGACGACGCCGGCCCCGCCGGGGCGGTGCTCAGCGCGCTGCACGCCCTCCACATCGAGGTCGTCAACCTCGGGTTCGGCCAGCCCAGCCTCGACGAGGGGTTCCTCACCCTGACCGGCCACCCGGCCGAGCCCGCCGAACCCACCCCCGCCAGCACCGACGTGGAGGTCGGGCTGTGAGCGCGAGCTCGCGAGCGGTCACAGGACAGGCCGGGGGGCGACCCCGGCGCGTCAGCGCGGGGGTCGGGCTGTGAGCACCACCACCCCGGCACGTCGGGACGCCACGCCCGAGCCCGCCCCGGTCGAGGGCGACGCGATCCGCAGCGTCCTCGTCGTCGGTGAGCGCCCACCCCTGCCCGGCCGCGGGAGCGCCGCCAGGACGTTCTTCTGGCGGGCCATGCTGAAGATCAAGCACGTCCCCGAGCAGCTGTTCGACGTGACGATGTTCCCGATCATGTTCCTGCTGATGTTCACCTACCTGTTCGGCGGGGCGCTGGCCGGGTCCACCGGCGCGTACCTCCAGGAGGTGCTGCCCGGCATCCTCGCGATGACCGTGGCGATGATCACGATGTACACGGGCCTCACGATCAACCGGGACATCGAGAAGGGCGTCCACGACCGGTTCAAGTCGCTGCCGATCTGGCGTCCCGCGCCGCTGGTCGGTGCGCTGATGGCCGACGCGGTGCGCTATTCCCTCGCCTCGACGGTGATCCTGGTCCTGGGCGTCATCCTGGGCTTCCGTCCCGGGGCGGGCGTCGGGGGCGTGGTGCTGGCGATCGCGCTGCTGCTCGCGTTCTGCTTCGGGCTCAGCTGGATCTGGACCCTGCTCGGGCTGAAGATGCGGTCGGAGAACGCGCTGATGGGCGTGTCGATGATGGTCCTGTTCCCGCTGACGTTCATCAGCAACGTGTTCGTCCCGGTCGACACGTTGCCCGGTTGGCTCCAGGCGTTCGTCGACGTCAACCCGATCACGATCCTGGTCACCGCGATGCGCGGCCTGATGCACGGGGAAGCCGTGGGCTCCCAGATCACGGTGACCCTGGCGATCAGCGCCGGGCTGGTCGCGGTGTTCGGCCCCCTCACCGTCATGGCCTACCGCCGCCACGACTGACAGCTCGCGATGGGGCGCACGCGCACCGGCACCGCGGCTGAGCCGATCGCGTTCGCGTTCGACTGGCTCACACGCGAGCCGACCCCGCCGGTGTCCCGGGTCGTCGAGTCGATCTGGTACGCCCGCGGCACCGTGCCCTACGCCCGCGAACGGATCGCTCCGACCGGATCGACCGTCGCCGTCCTCGTGCTCGGCGATCCCATCGTCGAGACGCCCGACGACGGGACGGGGGTGCCCCTGGTCGCCGACCGCGGGTTCCTCATCGGCCCGCACACCCGCCCGGTCGTCAACGCGCCGACCGGGGAGACGTTCGCCGTCGGCATCGTGACGACGCCGGTCGGCTGCGAGGCGGTGTTCGGGGTGGCGCCGGCGGCGATCCGCTGGCGAGTGGTCGATCTCGAGGCTACGTGGCCGGCGGCGACGGCCCTCCGCCGACAGGTGCTGGCCGCCGACGGGCCGGAGGCGATGCTCGACGTCGTCACGCAGGCGCTCGCCAGGACGGCCGCTCCGACACTCGCGACGATGCCCCGTGGCGCCCGGGTCGCGTTGGGCCGCTGCGAGGACGCCGTCGCGCTGGTCGAGGCCGATCCCACGACGCCGATCCGCGACGTCGCCGCGGCCCTCGGCGTCACCCACAGCCAACTCGACCGCGACTTCGCCCGGGTGGTGGGGCTGTCACCGCGCGCGCTGGCGCGGCTGCTGCGGGTCCGCCGGCTGCTCGAGGCCCTCGACGTGCGGACCGAGGTGCCGTGGCGCGACCTCGCCGCCGACCTCGGCTGGGTCGACCAGTCCCACCTGATCCGCGACTTCGTCCGCCACACCGGCGTCACCCCGACCGCCTACCTCGCCGCCCAGCGCAGGTGGCTGGCCCCCGCGGTGGCGGGCGACGGTGCCGGGTTCGTCCCGGAGCGCTGACGCGGTCGACGTGCGCAATCCGTCCAAGACGGACCCCCGGGGCTGGGCCAGCCTGCACGGGACACGCACCCGGAGGCACCCGATGACCCAGGCGAGCGCGCAGCTGCGCAACATCCAGACCGCGACCGGTCTGACGATCGAGCAGTTCGCCGAGGAGATCCGGCGTGAGGGGTTGGAGGCCCACGGCCGGATCCTCGCCCACCTCAAGGCGGCGCACGGCCTGACGCACGGCAACGCCAACGCGCTGGCCCACGCGGTCCGCGAGCACCTGGCCGGCGGCCCGCCCACGCCCGAGGCGCTGCTGGACGCCCAGTACGCCGGCGCGAAGGCGCCGCTGCGGGAGGTCTACGAGGCGGTGCGCGCCATCGCGGTTGGGTTGGGTGACGACGTCGAGGTCGTGGTGCAGAAGACCGGGGTCACCTTCCGCCGGCGACGGGTCTTCGCCGTCGCCAGGGCCGCGTCGTCGACGCGGGTGGAGCTGGGCCTGAAGCTCGACGTCACGCCGGACGGCGGTCGGGTCGTGGAGACCACCGGCATGTGCAGCCACCGCGTGGACCTGCGCGACCCGTCCGACGTTGACGACGCCGTCGCCGGGTGGCTCGCCGACGCCCACGCCGCCGCCGGCTGACACCGCCGGGGCGCGCCGAGGTCCGATGAGCGGTACGGCGGGATCCGGCCGGGCCGCTAGGTTTCCCGGCGGTGAACGCCCGGGGAACGCCCGCTGACCGACCGAGCCGCGACGGCGCGGACGGTCGCGGTGCCGTCATCGCCCGGGCGCTGCTCGTCATCGGGCTGCTGTACGCGTTCCTGGTCGGCGTCAGCCTGCTCGAGGACGGGATCGTCGCCCTCGGCCCCGACGTGCAGGACGAGATGTTCCGCAGCGTCACCAACCCCCTCGGCGGGCTGTTCGTCGGCATCCTCGCCACGGTCCTCGCCCAGTCGTCCTCGGTCACGACCGCGACGATCGTCGGCCTGGTCGGCAGCGGCCTGCTGGGCGTCGAGGACGCCGTGCCGATGATCATGGGCGCGAACATCGGGACGACGGTCACGAACACCCTCGCGTCCCTCGGCCACCTGCGCCGACCGCAGGAGTTCAAGGCGGCGTTCGCCGCCGCCACGGTCCACGACTTCTTCAACGTCCTCAGCGTCATCGTGCTGCTGCCGCTCGAGCTCGCCACGGGGGTGCTCAGCCGGGTCGCGGAGTCCCTCAGCTCCGCGCTGCTCGGCACGGGCGGCGGGGAGTTCGAGAGCCCCATCAAGCAGGCCGTGAGCGCGCCGGCGGAGGTCATAGAGTCGGTCCTGACCGGGGTCGGGGCGACCGGCCCGCTCCTCGGCGTGCTGTTCCTGGTCGCCGGCCTGGCGCTGATCTTCACCGCGCTGGCGTTCATCACGAAGAACATGCGCGCGCTGGTCGCCGACCGCATGGAGCGGACGATCAACGACGTGCTCAGCCGCGGCGGCGGGATCGCCGCGCTCGCGGCCGGCGCGGTGATCACCGTGGCCGTGCAGTCGTCGTCGATCACCACGTCGGTGCTGATCCCGCTGGCCGCGTCGGGGATCCTGTCGCTCAGGAACACCTACCCGGTGACCCTCGGCGCCAACGTCGGCACGACCGTCACCGCGCTGCTCGCCTCGCTCGCCACCGACCGGCCCGAGGCGCTGACGGTCGCGCTGGTCCACACCGCCTTCAACCTGGCGGGCATCGCGCTGTTCTACCCGGTGCCTGCGCTGCGGGACATCCCGATCCGCCTGGCCGAGCGGGGGTCCGAGCTCGCCGCCGCCAGCCGGCGCCTCGCCGTCGTCTACACGATCGGCATCTTCATCCTGGTCCCCCTGGCGGGGGTCCTGTTGTTGCGATAAGGAGGGGTCATGGTCTTCAACTTCCTGCGTGGCGGCCCGAGCGTCATGGAGTCCGTCGAGCGCGAGGTCACGGCGATGCTGGCGAACTGCCGGCACACCTTCGACCTGGCCATGTCGGCGCTGTTCGCGGGCGACGACATCGCTGCCATCGCCGAGGACATCCACACGACCGATGAGCGGATCAACGCGGCTGAGGAGCAGGTCCGCCGCCAGCTGGTCGTCCACGTCTCGGTGCAGGGCGCCGAGGACGTCGGCACCGTGATGGTCGACCTGCTCATCGTCAAGAAGCTCGAGCGGATCGGCGACCAGCACAAGAACGTCCTCGACCTCGCCGAGGAGGGGGTGCGGCTGACCGGCGCCCCCGACGAGGGGGACATCCAGGCGCTCCGCCAGGAGATCTCTGCGATGTTCGAGACGACCGCGGCGGTGCTGACCGAGGCGGACGAGGAGGGGGCGCAGGCCCTCGGCGACCGGGCCACCGAGCTGCGCCAGCACCTCGAGGGGTTGATCCGCGACATGATCCACACCGACCTGCCGGCCACCGAGGCGGTCCCCCGGGCGCTGCTCTACCGCCACCTCAAGCGCATCGTCGCGAACCTCGGTGGCGTCGCCATGACCGTCGTCGACGGGATCGAGCGGATCGAGCGGGACTCGAGCGGCGAGGACATCACCGACGACTGAGACCGCCGGTCAGTCGAGCTCCCTCGCCCACCGGCGGAACGACTGGGTGACCGCCATGCCGACGTGGAGGTAGAGGTCCTTCGCGCCGGTCCGCGAGTCCGTGGACAGGCCGGCGGTCGTGCACCCCCGCTCGGCGAAGCGGTCGAAGGCACCGTGGAGCAGGGCCCGTCCGAGGCCCTGCCCGCGATGGCTCCGGGTCACGGCCAGCTGCTCGACCCACCCCTCCCCCGCACCCTCGTCCAGGCACACCGCCGCCCCGACCGGCCCGTCGGGGCCGACGACGACGAGCACCTCGACGTCGTCGCGGTCGAGGTGCGCCGCCCGCCAGTCCTCGAACGACATGCCGCCCTCGCGGTCGGGCCACTCGCTGAAGGCGTCCTCGATCACCCGGTGGACGGCCGCGTCCTCGTCGGGGCGGACCATCGGGCGGAGCTGCATCCCGTCGGGGAGGGCGGGGCCGTCGGGGAGGGCAGGGCCGTCGCCGTCGACGGGCGCACGCGCGGGCAGGTCGATCGCGAACACCCACGACGCCCACCGCGGGGTGTACCCGTGCCCCTCGAGCAGCGCGATGGCGGCGGTGTGGCCGTCGCCGACGGTCTGGCCGACGCGCGGTCGGTCGTGGCGCCGCGCCTGCGCCTCGGTCCAGGCCAGCAGTGCCGTCCCGATCCCGCGGCCCCACGCGTCCGGGTGGACCGCCACCCAGGCGCGGCCCAGGGAGTGGTCGGCGTAGCCGACGATCCGCTGGTCGTCGAGGACCAGCACCGCGTCGGCGGCCAGGTCGATCGAGGGCCGCTGCCAGTCGCTGCGCAGGTCACCGGCCGTCGTGAAGGCCTGGCCGTCCCCGGCGAGCTCGTCCGCCCGGCAGACGGCGGCAGCCGCCTCGGCGTCGTCGGGGGTCGGGGGGCGGGCGGCCAGGCCGGCGGGGAGTCCGTGCACCGGCACATGGTGGCGCACCTGGCGTCGGGGCGCCCTCGTCCGGAGAGGACGAGGGCATGGCACCTGACCGCATCCGCATCCGTCCGGCCGGCGGCCCCATGGGCTGCCTCGCGATGATCGTCGTGTCGATCCTGGCGTCGGTGGTGCTGACCGTCCTGGTGAACGTGCTGATCCGCTAGCGGGATCAGCCGACGGCGGCGGCCGGCTCCTCCGCCAGCGCCGCGCGGACCTGCGGGGCGACCTCGGTGCCGAGCAGCTCGATGCTGCGCATGATCGCGTCGTGCCCGAGCGGGCCGGCGGAGACCTTCAGGTCGATGCGGGACAGCTGCAGCCCGCGGGCGATGCGGATGACCTTGTCGGCGACGGTCTGCGGTGACCCGACGACCAGCGCGCCGTCGGGGCCGGCCTGGGCCTCGAAGTCCTCGTACCGCATCGGCGCCCAGCCGCGCTCGCGCCCGATGCGGGCGTGCATCTCCCGGAAGCCGGGCCACAGCTCGGCGAGGGCCTGGTCGTCGGTCTCGGCGACGTGGCCGGGCAGGTGGGCGCCGATGGGCTGGGGGTCACGGCCGAGCTCGCCGAGTGCGCGGTGGTAGAGGTCCACGAGCGGCGCGAAGCGCTGGGGGGCGCCGCCGATGATGGCGAGCATGAGCGGCAGGCCGTACCGGGCCGCCCGGATGACCGACTCGGGGCTGCCGCCCACGCCGACCCAGGTCCGCAGGCGACCGGACTCCGTCGGCGGCCACACCACCTGCTGGTCGAGGGGCGGGCGGGTCTGGCCGGACCAGGTGACCGGTCCCTCCTCGAGGAGGTGGGCGAACAGGTCGAGCTTGTCCTCGAACAGCACCTCGTAGTCGCCGAGGTCGTAGCCGAACAGCGGGAAGGACTCGATGAAGGAGCCGCGGCCGAGGATCACCTCGGCCCGTCCGCCCGAGATCGCGTCCAGCGTGGAGAAGCGCTGGAAGACCCGCACGGGGTCGTCGGAGCTGAGGACGGTGACGGCGGACCCGAGGCGGATCCGCTCGGTCTGCCCGGCGATCCCCGCGAGGACCACGTCGGGGGCGGAGACGGCGAAGTCGTCGCGGTGGTGCTCGCCGATGCCGATGAAGTCCAAGCCGACCTGATCGGCGCGGACGCCCTCGGCGACGACGTCGCGGATGACCGCCGCGGGGTGCTTCAGCTTCCCGTCGGCGTCGACGGTCCGGTCGCCGAAGGTGTCGATGCCGAGCTCGAAGGGGGTGCGCATCGCGGTGCTCTCCTGGAGGGGGGACGGGGTAGTTGGAACTGTAACCAATTGCGTGTCCTGTGTGTTCCCGCCCCGCTCGATGCGCCACGGAGGGTTGTGCCAGGCTGTGCGCGATGGGCACACGACCGCTGGTGCGCTGGTGGTGGCTGCGGGGTCCCTTCACGGCCGCGGACATCACGCGCCAGCTCGAGTGGTTCACGGCGCACGGCTTCGGCGGCGTGGAGCTTGCCTGGCTGCACCCGGCGTGGCTCCCGCCGACCGACGACGAGCAGCGACCCGCGTTCCTCGGCCCGGACTTCCAGCGCCTGCTGGGCTGGACCAAGGCGGAGGGCGACCGGCTGGGCCTGCGAGTCGACGCGACGTTCGGGTCGTGTTGGCCCTTCGGTGGCACGTGGGTCACCGAGATCGACGCCGCCAAGACCCTCGACGGTCCCAGCTCCGAGCGGCTGCAGGGGTCCTGGGAGGAACCCGCCACCCCGCCGGTGCTCGACCACCTGTCGGCCCCCGCGATGGCGCGCTACGCGGCGGCGCTCGCCCCGGCCTTCGCGCCCGTGCTCGCGGGGCACCCCTCCGCGCTGTTCTGCGACTCCCTGGAGCTGGGTGTCGACCGCATCTGGACGCCCGCCCTGGACGCGGTGTTCGAGGAGCGGTTCGGCTACGACCTCGCCAGCGCCGACCTCGAGGACCCGAGGGTCCGCTACGACCACCTCGCCACGGTGTCCGAGGCGTTCCAGGAGGGGTTCGTCGAGCCCTTCGTCGAGGCGGCCCACCAGCTGGGCGCGGAGGCGCGCATGCAGTGCCACGGCGCACCGGCCGACCTGGTCCGCGCCTACGCGACGGTCGACGTGCCGGAGAGCGAGGTGCTGCTGTTCGAGCCGACGCACTCGCGCATCGCGGCCTCGGCGGCCGCGCTGGCGGGCCGGCGGATGGTGACGTGCGAGACGTTCACCTGCACATACGGCTTCGTCGGCCGCCCGGACCTGACGCCGTTGCGGTACTGGCACGCCGAGCGGTTCGACGACCTCCGGCTGGTGGCCGACGCGGCGTTCGCCAACGGGGTGAACCGGATCGTGTGGCACGGCGCCCCCTACCAGCCCGAGGGACGGGCGCCGGAGTTCTTCGCGTCCGTCCACGTCGCCCCGGACGGGGCCCTCTCCGGGCCCGAGCTCACCGCGTTCAACCGCTACCTGGCGCAGGCCAGCGCGCTGCTGCAGCGCGGCCGGCCCCACACGGACGTCGCCGTGCTCCTCGGGGTCGAGGACGGCTTCATGGCGGGGCGGATCCCCGTCGCGGACCGGACCCCGGGGGCCGCCTGGCACTTCGAGCACCGCCGCAGCGTCCCGCATGCGGCCCTCGCCGGCCACCAGCCGATGTGGATCACCGGTCCGTTCCTGGGCGCGGCACGGGTCGAGGACGGGCGCGTGGTCGCCGGTCACGCGTCGTTCTCCGCGCTGGTCGTCGACGTCGCCTGGCTGGAGGCCGAGGTGCTGGCACGCATCGTCGACCTGGCGGCGGCGGGCGGGGCGGTGGTCCTCGGCCGGACACCACGGCAACCGGGTACCCGGATGGTCGCGGGGTACGACGACCTGGTGGCGTGGCTGCGGTCGCTCGCGGCGCCGTCGGTGGCCGCGACCGGCGCGGTGCCCCTGCTCGCAGGTCCCGCCCTCCCGCCGTACTGGGCGCGACGCGTGGACGACGGCGTGGTGGTGTTCCTGGCCCACCCCGCCTGCGCCGACGTGACCTTCCCGCTGCGGCACGGCCAGGCGGAGGAGGCCACCGCCACCTCCCGCGATCTCACGATCACCGTCGACGGCGTGGCCGCGGACATCCGCGTCCGCTTCCCCGCGGGTCGCTCCGTGGCACTGCACGCCCGCGGTGACGGCCGCGTCGAGGAGCTGGAGCTCGACGGGTGAGCGCGCCCACGGCGACCGCGGCGGGCAGATCCCCGAACACGCGGCCGAGGCGTTACGGTGCGTCGATGCGTCGCGCCCACCCCTCCCCCGCAGCAGCCACCGCGTTGCTGGTCCTCCTCCTCGTCGCCGGGCTGCTCGTGATCGGCCTGCTCGTCCCCGGCCTGCCGACCGTCCCCGCCGAGGCCCAGGACGCGGCCGAGGTGCGGATGCTCGACAACTCCTACGACCCGCCGGAGGTCAGCGTCGAGCCCGGCCAGCCGGTGGTGTTCGACAACCAGGGCCGTGTGGACCACAACGTCATCGCCGTGGACGGTGCGTTCAACTCCGTGGACGACAGCGACGGGGAGAACACCCCGCCGGGGGAGGCGTGGGAGCTCACCGTCGACGACCCGGGCACCTACGACTACTACTGCTCGCTGCACGCCACGCCCGACGGCGACGGCGGCTGGGAGGGGATGGTCGGGACGCTCGTCGTGGGCGAGGGTGGCCCCTCGGGGGAGGGGTCGGATGCGGGCGGCGACCTGACCTCGGACTCCCCGACGGAGTGGACCGGCGAGACCCGCGAGGTCCCCGAGGACTACCCGACGATCCAGGCCGGCGTGGACGCCGCCGAGCCCGGCGACCTGGTCCTGGTCGGGCCGGGCACCTACCGGGAGGCGGTGTCGGTGACCACCCCGGGGCTGACCATCCGCGGCACGGACCGCAACGAGGTGATCCTCGACGGGGAGCTGACCCGCGAGAACGGCATCGTGGTGACGGCCGACGGGGTCGCGATCGAGAACATGACCGCCCGCGGGTACACCGTGAACGGCTTCTTCTGGAACGGCGTGGTCGGCTACCGCGGGTCGTACCTGACCGCGATCGACGACTGGGTGTACGGCATCTACGCCTTCGACTCCGTCGACGGGCTGTTCGAGCACTCCTACGCCTCGGGCTCCTACGACGCCGGCTTCTACATCGGCCAGTGCGACCCCTGCAACGCGGTGATCACCGACGTGCTGGCGGAGTTCAACGGGCTCGGCTACTCGGGCACGAACTCGTCGGGGAACATCTGGATCGTCAACTCCGAGTGGCGCCACAACGTCGCGGGGATCGTCCCGAACACCCTCGACTCCGAGCTGCTCCCGCCGGTCCACGACGTGGTCGTCGCCGGGAACTGGATCCACGACAACGGGGAGGTCGGCCGTGCCCCGAACGCCTCGGCGGAGTGGTCGGCGTTCGGCAACGGCGTGGTGCTCGCGGGGGCGCGGGACTCCGTGGTGCGCGACAACCTGATCGTCAACAACCCGACCAGCGGCGTGCAGGTCGTCTCGATGATCGACGCGAACTTCTGGCCGTCCGGCGGGAACGAGGTCCGCGACAACGTGATCCGGGGGTCCGGCAAGGCCGACATCGCCTTCGGCGGGCCGGTGGAGGAGGGGTCGTGCGCCGCCGGCAACGACGCGTCGACCACGATCCCGCTGACGCTCGGGGTGCTGCACGACTGCGACGGGATCAACCTGCCGCTGTGGTGGGGGCTCGCCACGTCATCCGACGCCCTCGGGCGGATCGCGCAGGTCGAGCACGGCCAGAACCCGCAGCTCGAGCACGGTGACGCGCCGGACCCCGAGCTCGACTTCGACCAGCTGCCCGGCGGCGAGGACGCCCCGGTGGTCCCGGCGGTGGACGTCTTCGCGTCCCTCGACTTCGACCCGGCGTCGCTGGCGGCGCCGGAGCTGGACGACGACGTCGAGCTGCTCGACCGCCGCCCGGTCCTGCTGGGCGTCGCGCTGGACGGCGGGTTCTGGCCGGTGCTGTACGGGGTGCTGCTGTGGCTGCTGCCGGTCGCCGTGTGGGTGCTGGGCGCGCTCGCGGTGATCTGGCTGGTGGCGCGCAGCGACCGGTCGCGCGGGGCGAAGGTGGCGTGGTCGGCCGGCGCGGTCGTCCTGCCGGTCGCGGGGGTGCTCGGCTACGGCCTGCTGGGTCACCGCCCGTGGTCGGTCCGCCGGCGAGTGGCCGTGGTCGTCGGCGGGGTGGTGCTCTGGCTGGTCGTGAGCGTCGTCGCGCTGCTGGTCGGGGGGGTGCTGTGAGCGAGAGCCCGCGAGCGGTCACCGGTGAGGAGGGGGAGGAGCCGCGCCGCCGTCGGGGCATGGATCGCCGGGAGGCGCTCCGCCGGGTCGGCGGGGGCGGGTTGACCGTGCTGGGCGCCGGTGTGGTCGTGGGATCGGTGGGGACCCACGCGGTCAGCCACGCCCGGAGCGCCGGGGCGATGACCGGTCCGGTGGCCGAGGCCGGCGTGGTGGGCCACGGGGACGGGGTGGTCTACGGGGGCGGGGCGGACGGGCGGCTGTCCGGTGACCTGCCGGCCGGCGATGCCGCGGGTCCCTACGGCGGTCCCTACGCCGCGCCGTCCGGGTTGGCCGCAGATGCACTCGACGCGCTGACCGTCCCCCCGCCGCCGCGGACGGGCACCGTCGAGGTCGACCTCAGCGTCGTCGAGCAGCCCCACCAGATCAGCCGCGCGCACGCCATCGACGCGTGGACCTACGCCGGATCGGTCCCCGGGCCGATCATCCGCGCGACCGAGGGCGAGACGATCCGGGTCCGCTTCGCCAACCGGACCGGGCACGACCACAACGTGCACTTCCACGGCCGGCACTCGCCGCTGGTCGACGGCTGGGAGCCGGTCCCGCCGGGCAGCGAGGTCGTCTACGAGCTGACCGCCGGCCCGGCAGGGGTGCACCCCTACCACTGCCACACCATGCCGATCGACGCCCACATCGCTCGCGGGCTCTACGGCACCTTGATCGTCGACCCGCCCGGCGGGCGACCGGACGCGCACGAGGTCGTGCTGCTGCTGAGCGGCTTCGACGTGGACGGCGACGGCCGCAACGAGGTGTACGCGTGGAACGGCGTGGCCGGGTTCTACGAGCGGTACCCGATCAAGGTCCCGACGGGTGAGCCGGTCCGGGCGTACGTCCTCAACGCGGTCGAGTACGACCCGGTCGCGTCGTTCCACCTGCACGCCCAGACCTTCGACGTGTACCCGGCGGGGGTCGGGGATGCGCCGGCCAGCCACACGGACGTGATCACCCTCGGGCAGATGGACCGGGCGATCCTCGAGTTCACCCTCCCGGAGATCGGCCGGTACATGTTCCACCCCCACCAGCACTCGATCGCCGGCCGCGGCGCGATGGGGTGGTTCGCCGCGATCTGACGGTGGGTGCGTGGAGTGGCGGGACTGAACAGACGATGACGAGAGTTGTGTCACCTCTGCGACACAGTTCAGGCTCTGTGGCGGACGGGGGTCTGCGGGGCCCGTCCCCGCACCGAGAGGAAGAAGGGAGCCACATGTCCACTTCCACACCACCTGCTCGGCGCACGCCTGCCCTGCTGGTGGTCACCCTGCTCGCATCTCTGGTCGCGCTCGCCGCGCCCGCCGGTGCCGCACCCGAGGGGCCGACGCAGCTCATCAGCGTCAACGCCGAGGGCACCGCCGCGGGGAACGACCAGTCACAGAGCCTGGCATCCGTGTCCGACGACGGCCGCTACATCGTCTTCGAGTCCCGCGCGACGGACCTCGTGACGGGGTTGACCGACGCCAACGGCCCGAACCTCGGGGACGTCTACCTGCGCGACACCACCACAGGCCAGACCCGCCTGGTCAGCCACGCCGCCGGGTCGCCGACCACGACCGCCACCGGCGGGTCCTCGGGGGCACCCCGCATCAGCGCGGACGGCCGCTACGTGGTCTTCGAGACCTTCGCCACCAACCTCGTCACGGGGGTGGTGGACGCCAACGGGGAACGGGACGTCTACGTCCACGCGGTCGCCACGGGGACGACCGCCCTGGTGAGCCACGCCGACGGCTCGCCGACCACGACCTGCGACACGGGGCAGTCGGTGGGCGCCGACATCTCCGACGACGGGTCGTTCATCGCCTTCCAGTCCCCCTGCACCGACCTGGTCGACGAGGCCGACGTGTCACCCGGCGTCGCCAACGTCTACCGGCACGACCGCGCAGCAGGCACCACCGAGGTCGTCAGCCGTCCCAACGCCGTCAACCCGAACGACATCACCACCGGCAACGCCGCCTCGACGTCCCCGGACATCAGCGGCCAGGGCAACGTGGTCGTCTACACCACGCAGGCGAGCAACCTCGGACCCGCTGACACCAACGGCGCCCCCGACATCGGCTACTGGCGGGCACCCGTCGGGAACCTGCCGACCCTCAGCACGACCATCACGTCGTTCGACGGGGCCTCCACCCGGCCGACGGTGTCCGACGACGGCATCTGGGTCGCCTTCGAGTCCGACGCGGACGACATCGGCCCGACCGACACCAACGGGGCCGTCGACGTCTACCTGGCCGAGGTGACCATCGGGCAGGGCATCAACTACGCGCTGGTCTCCGACACGCCAGGCGGAGGGGACGCCGGGAACCAGGCGTCCTTCAAGCCGGTCGTCTCCGGTGACGGCGGGTCCATCGCGTTCCTGACCCGCGCCACCGACATCGTGTCGGCAGCCCCGACGAAGACCTCGTCGGCGCAGTGGGACGTGGTCCGCCACACCCGCGCCGGCGGCGCGGTCAGCCTGATCAGCCGCGGGAGCGCCGGTGGCGGTGGCGACGGGGACTCCGGGCAACCCGGCCAGAACCCCGGCCTCGCCATCAGCGACGACGGGCAGACGGTCCTGTTCACCTCGGCGGCGGCCAACCTGGTGCCCGTCGACGGCGACGCCGGGCTCGACGTGTACGCCTACGAGTCCCCCGGCGGCGTGCGGCTGATCAGCGCCGCAGCGGACGGCACCTCCGCGGGTGACGGGCCGTCGTCCAACGGCGTCCTGTCCTCCGACGGCGACAAGGCGGTGTTCCGCTCCGACGCCACGGACCTGACCGCGGTGCCGGACGCCAACGGCGACCCGGACGTCCACGCGGTGCTGGGCCAGATCACCCCGACCCTGTCGATCGACGACGTCACCGGACCAGAGGGCCAGGACGGCGAGTCGCCCCTCACCTTCACCATCACCCTCGCACCCGCCGTCGCGGGCGAGGTGACGGTCCAGTACGCGACGGCCGACGGGACCGCGACCGGCGGCCCCGGTGCCGGTCCGGGTGTGGACTACCGGACCGCGAGCGGGACGGCGACCATCCCCGCCGGCCAGACCGAGGCCACCGTCGAGGTGGTGGTCTTCGGGGACGCCGACCCCGAGGGCGACGAGGACTTCACCGTCACCCTCTCCGACCCGACCGGCGGGGCGGTGATCGGACCCGACATGGGCACCGGCACGGGCACCATCGCCGACGACGACGGCGTGGTCACCGCCGACCTCCGCGACGGCGTCAACGACACCCTGCGGGTGGTCGTCGACGGCGGTCCGCCGGCCAACGCCAACCACGAGATCGCGCTGCGGTACTCCCGGGCGCTCTACCCCACCCCCGACGGGATGGGCCCCGACATGGGTCCTGACGACGAGGGCGATGACCCCGGGTTCGCCCAGGAGGGCGGCGACGGGCCGGACGGCCGGGGTGGGGGCACGCCCGGTGCCCGCGAGGCGCTGCTGGCCACCGACGGCGGGTTCGCCGACGCCCTGGCCTCGGGTGCCCTGCAGGGCAGCACCCTGGCCGACGGCCGACCGCTGCTGCTGACCGCGACCGACCAGCTCTACCCTGAGGTGCTGGCCGAGCTCCAGCGCCTGCAGGTCGAGACCGTCCACATCCTCGGCGGCACGGCCGCCATCGACGCGGGCGTCGAGACCGCCCTGGTCGACGCCGGCTACACCGTGAACCGCTACGAGGGCCCCTCGCGGCTCGAGACCGCCACCGACATCGCCGGCGGCGCCTTCCCGCAGGCCACCACCGCCGTGCTGGCGCGGGCGTTCCCCGCCCCGGACGGTGACGACACCCAGGCGTTCGCCGACTCACTCGCCGCCGGCGCGTGGGCGGCCGAGCGCGGCTGGCCGCTGCTCTTCACCCAGACCGAGGTGCTGTCCACCTCGACGCGGGAGTACCTGGCCGGCTCCGCCATCGAGACCGTCTACGTGGTCGGCGGCACCGCCGCGATCAGCGACGCGGTCATCACCCAGCTGACCGAGCTGGGGATCACCGTCGAACGGGTCGCCGGGGACAGCCGGTTCGACACCGCACTGGCGATCGCCGCGCAGCGCGGCCACGCCGACGAGCGAGACGCCGAGCAGGTCATGCTGCTCGACGGCCAGCAGATGAACGCCTGGGTCGCCGGGTTCGCCGGCGCCGGGTGGTCCGCGATCAACGGCGCACCGGTCGTCCTGGCCGTTCCCGACGTCATCCCCGGCCAGACCGCGGCCTTCCTCGACCCGCCACCCGGCGGGTCCGAGGAGCCGGAGGGGCCGTCGTTCGCCGTCGACGAGCAGACCATCACCGGCTACGTGCTGGTCTGCGGCATCACGCCGGTGCGCTGCGACGAGGCGCGGTCGCTCCTGGGCCTGCCGGACCTGGCGACGATCGTCGAGCCGACCGGGGAGCACCCGGCTGGCGGGACCGCCACCTTCGAGCTGACCGGCCCGTTCGACGCATCGGGGTACGAGACCCTGCTCGAGTGCGGCGCCGATCAGGACCTCGCGATGGGTGGTCCGCTCAGCCACGGCGGCGAGGGTCCGGCCGTCGAGGTCGGCGTCTCGATCTCGGCGGACGCGATCCCGGGTCCGTGCACCGTGAAGGTGAAGCTGATCTGGCCGAACGGCAGCGAGCAGATCGCGGTCACCGACATCACCGTGACCGGCTCGTAGCGCCGGCACCCCCTGTGTCGGTACGTCGACCGCTGAGGTCGACGTACCGAC